>MNIY01000210.1:15431-21242 GCA_001919995.1 Ktedonobacter sp. 13_1_20CM_4_53_11 | reverse complement strand
GAAGGTCAGCAATTGCTGAGTCGCGGCATACCGGGCTTGGGATGCTGCCGTCGTATCGAATCCTTGTAGACCTGGCGGCTGGCCGGGGTACATCGAGAAAGGCCTCGTGCTGCTGCCAGTGCAGAAGACGGGATTGCCGGAGATCGAGAGAATCGGCGGAAACTGCGCGGCGGCGTTGAACGTCTGGACATTGTCGGCCACCTTGCCGGCCCAGCCGGATACCGGTGTTCCGGCGAGTTGCGCGCTCTGCCACTGGTCCTGCTGGTCAGAGTGCGAGAAAAGATTTTCCGGCAGATTTTTATATGCACGGTATGTCGCTTGCGTGGTGGGCTGCACCAGCGTTCCCACGTTCGCAACAACCGCCAGCGATTTTTGATTGTTGAAGTACGCCTGCATGTCCGGCATGTTCGGGTGCAGCCCGTAGATCGATTGTCCGTTCATTTGCAGCGGCAACAACTGGCTTTGTGGCAGCGCCAACACGCTGCGAGCTTGCAAATACTGCGTGTACCGCGAGTCTGTCGGCACCAGCATGTTATTGCTGTCATTCCCGCCAAACATGAAAATGCACACCAGCGCTTTGTAATCCGTTGTGCCTTGTGCCAGCGCACTCACCAGCCCGAGTTTGCTCAGTCCGCTCACCAGGCTCGCGCCTGCCCCCGAGCAGCACGCCAATCGCAGCAAGTCTCTCCGTGTATGCCGTGTCATCGCTTGTTCCTCTTCCTCAGCGCTGCACCTGATACATAGATGACGAAGTGTAAAGATAAATCGCAGCCTCTGCCTGGCCCGTCGTGTCAGTGGGATCGACAGCGTCGACTGCCGTGAGAATGATTTGTTTCATTTGATTCGGCGTGCTCCCGTGCAGGAACAGGGTGTCAAGCCATGCCACCATCTGGTCCGGAGTGCCGGCGTTGATAACAGGACTGAAATCCAGCTTTGTGTTCGCCCCGAGCGCCCCGTACACAGCATCAATGAAGTTCATGCGCGCCAGGCTCGTGTTCGTGTCGAATATCGCGAACTCGGGTCCGTTCAGCGTAGTGCCCGCAATCGCATTGACCGGCGGGAAGAAATTAAACACCGTCGCTGGATGAAAAATGCTTTGCGACATGCTACCGCCCCACCGCGCCAATCCTCCCGCGTCGGTTTTGGCGTGGAAGGCTCGCGCAATACTTGCGATCAGCACCACTGGTTCGCGTAGCTTGCCGTCTGTAACCGACACCGTTGCCGGGTTGTCGCCCCGTCGCGCTTCCGGATCCATCAGGATCGCTGCGACCATCGCCTGCAAGTCACCTCGTTTCCGTGACCCGTAGCCGTTAAACGTCCCGGTGTTGAATGCCGTGGCTACGCGCTGCACGTACGCCGGGCTGGGATTGCTGGTGACCAGGTGCTCGATCATCTGCCTGGCCACGAACGGCCCCAAATTCGGATGGTTGAAAATGATTCCCAGGGCCGCCGCCAAATCCTGCTCCGCGCTCTGGCCCGCCGGAATCGGCTGCCCCAGAATCGTTTTTGCTCCGGTATCGTGCAATCCTTCCACCGCCATCATCGGACCGCCGTAGTACTCCGGATTGTGATTCTGCGACGGCTTGCCCGGCTTCGGCGGATACGTCCACCCGGTGAGCGCGCGGCCCAGGTCCATTACGTCGTTTTGTGTATACGTCGGGATTGGCGTTCCGCTGCTGTCCAACACCGGCGTTCCGTCCGGATTCAACTGGTTCAATCCCAGGCAGAACAACTGCATGAATTCGCGCGCGTAATTTTCGTTGGCGTGCTCTCCAGGCGGCGGTGCGTCATTGTTCACCATGTTCAGGAAATTTCCCATCGCCGGAGTCAAGGTCACATCCGTCATCACATTCAGGTAATTTCCCAGCGCATCCTTGCTGAGTGTACGCAGGTAATTTGTGTACCCCAGCGGGTCGTTCACTGTGTCTGCACTCACCACCCAAAGTTCGTTTAGTGCCAACGCCGTGCGCATGCGCAACTGATCCCCACCGGCAATTGCATTCAGGAAAAACGACTGCTGCACATTGTTGACACTGTCATTTGGTCGTGGGTCCGGATACGGTGTGACCGTCGAAGCGAACTGGTTCTGCAGGTACATATCAAAGCCGATCTCCACCACTTGGTTCACGTTTTCCATGTCCGGCCCGAACGAAGACTGCTCCAGAAAACGGACCGCCGCCGCCGAACTCTCGGGCGAGCCCGCGGTCGTCACCGTCACATTCAGTCCGTTGGACGTTCCGCCGCCCGGCGCTGGGTTAGTCACCTTCACAGTGACCACGCCAACCTGCGCGTTCGACGCGTTGCCGATCGCGGTGATCATCGTCGAAGTCACGTAGGTAACCTGCATCGGCTGTCCGCCAAACGTCGCCGTGGACGTGCTCACAAATCCCGTCCCATTAAGAGTCATCTGAAAGGCCCCGAGTCCCAGGGTCGCAGGAGTGATCGACGTGAGTATTGGTACCGGATTGGTAAGCGTCACGGTGGCGCTGTCCGATTTTGCAGCATTCGCATTGCTGGTGGCCGTCACGGTAACGCTTCCCAGGCCCTGAATATTGTCCGGCGCGGTGTAATTACCCCAATAGTCGATCCTACCTACCGTGCTGTTTCCGTAGTTCACTCCATTCACCGACCACACCACACTCAAATCGATCGTTCCCGTCACCGTCACTTGGAATTGCTGCACGTTTCCGGCCCCCAGCGTGGCGGTTTTCGGAAAAACTGTCACGGTGATATTTGAATTCGGGCCGATCACCTGCACGTTGAACGGTGCAGAAGTCGAGCCGCCCGGGTCAGGATTGATAACTGTGACCGGCAACGTCCCTACTTGCGCCAGTGTGGGTGTGCCCACGGCAACCAATTGCGTCGGTGCAATGAAAGTCGTGCTGAGCGCCATGGTGCCGAGGTTCACGATGGACCCGGGAGTGAAGCCGGTTCCGCTGACGGTGATTTCAAATTGCGTGTTCGCCGTGAGTATCGTGGGCGTCACGCTACTAATCACGGGTATCGCATTTTCCAGGGTTGCTGTCGCACTATCCGACCGCGTGGGATCCTCCACACTGGTTGCCGTCACCGTGACCGTGTTCGGGGTCGGCAAAGTGAGAGGCGCGGTGTACGTGCCATTTGCGGCGATGGTGCCAATCGTAGAATTGCCGCCAGCCACGCCGTTTACCGTCCAAGTGACACTCGGGTCCAAGGCTCCGGTTACCGTGGCCGTAAAGACTTGTTGATTGCCGGTGCGCACCGTGCCCGTTGCCGGCGTCACCACAACAGCGACTCCACCCTTTACCACGATGTTTACACCCGCAGAAATACTCGCCCCGGGGTCAGGGTTATGTGCCGTGATCGTCTGTGTTCCTGCTTGCGCGCTCGTCGCCGTGCCCGCTGCCGTCAGTTGTGTCGACGAAACATACGTCGTCGTGAGCGCGGTAGTTCCCAGATACCCAACCGCACCCTGTGCGAAATGCAACCCGGTCAGCGTTATCGTGAACGGGCCTTGGGCAATGCTCATTGGCGTCACGCTTGTCAATTGCGGCACCGGATTATTCAGCGTGGCGCTGGCATTCCCGAGTTTTCTAGTGTCCGACGTTTCGACCGCGCTGATGGTGATGGAATTGGGTGTCGGCGGAAATTCCGGCGCGGTGTACATTCCGTTGGCGTCAACGGTCCCGAAAGTCGCATTTCCGCCCGCAATTCCGTTGATCGACCAGTTCACCGCTGGCTTGGACCCGTCACCTGTTTTCGCGGTGTACTGACGCTGCGCTACACCCGGGATGGACGTGTCCGACGGTGTCACTGTCAACGCTGTCAGCCCCGGTCCACCCGCCGCTCCCGGGCCGCCCGGTAGAATTGCCTGGGCGCACCCGCCCAGCAATACCACCAGCGCAGCTAGCACCACCAGTGCGGAACGCTTCACCACTCCTCCCCTTTCACTTCCCGGCCTGCTGGCCGCACAGCCACACCCGCGTCGTCAATTGCGTGGGGCGTTTCAGACTGCGGCGAGACTGATCGTGGAAGAGTACGGGGGTTAATCGAACGGCACTACTGGCCGCACGGCCAGATTCGGAGCAACTGTTCCGCTGTCCCTGTAAGATTCGAATCGTACTCTTGTTTGTGATTTAGCTAGCTAAAACGTAAGATCCGGCCTTCTGGATCATGGACAGCTGCTCCGCCCATCGCGGCCATGCTAGTTGGCTCAATCAGATTGAAATTTACTTCTCCATGGTCCTGAGGAAGGTACTTACGCCCAATGATTTCCAATCCCTCAACGAATTGGAACAGCGCCTGTTAGCCTTTCAGCGACGGTACCAGGAAACTGCTTCTCCCTCTCAATGGACCTTCACTCGAAAAGATCTCGCTGTCCTCCTCGCTAAAATCGAAAACAAACGGTTCGCTCCCGCGGCCTGACGCCCTTCCGAATACGTCACCGTAATTCCGAACGGGAGCACTAAGCTAGGAATAACTGTCGCACCTGCTAGCCAAGTCAGTGAGCGCCTGGCATCTGGATGGCGGACGAGCGGCCACCGGAATGAGCATAAGCAGCGTAGAGTAGCGTGCGCTGCGAGAACGGAAGAAATGCAAGAGCGGCCGCGCAGACCAGGACAAGTCCACGGAGTTGAACGAGGAAGAGTAAGGGAATCGCGGCCCAAACCGTGTCGAGCAACAATACGGCCGGAAACAACCAGCGGAACTTCAGGCCAAGGTCAGGATAGTCGAAGGCTAGGGCGGTGAACTGATAAAGACGCACTGGAACGCCGAGCACGCCAGCCATTAACAGTATGCTGCCCAGCGTAGCCGACGCGTATAGCTCGTGGCTGGCGCGGAGCACGTCGTGGAACTTGTAAAGAGCGAGCGCGTACATCGCCAGGTACCCGAGTTGAATGAGCATGAGCAGCGCACGGACCGCGCCGCGCGATATCGCAACGGGCGCAGCAGGCTCGGCACCCACCGCGGCAGAGCGCCGCCCCGTCGGTTCGAGGCTTCGACGCAAAGCTCCCAGATCGAGAGCAAGGTCGCGAGCCGAGGCGTAGCGCTCATCGATACGCTTGCGCAGGCATTTCTGCACGATGCGCTCCAGCTCAGGGGGAGCCAGGGGATTGCGCTGCGCAATTGGCGGCACTTCTTCCTTCAGGATGTTCGCGATCGTGGAAGTGGCTGACTGGCCGAGGAAGGGGTTGCCCCCGGTGGCCATCTCGTAGAGGACGAGACCGAGTGCGAAAAGATCGGTGCGCGGGTCCACAGGTTCCCCTTCGAGCTGTTCCGGAGCCATGTAGTCCACCGTGCCGACGAGCAACCCTGCCTCCGTGGAGAGCGTGGCCGTGTCCGCTGTCGTGGCGCCAATGCTTACCCTGGAGGCCAGCGGGCGGAGAAGTTTGGCGAGGCCAAAATCGAGGACCTTTACTTGGCCGTGGGATGTCACGAAGACATTGGCCGGTTTGATATCGCGATGGACGATGCCCTTCGCATGCGCGGCATCGAGCGCGTCGGCAATCTGTGTCCCGACGTCCAGGAGCCAGGCGGTGTTGAAAGGCTTCTTGCCGATGTAATATTTGAGCGTCCGGCCTTCGAGTAACTCCATGACAATAAAGAAGACGCCCTCATACTCATTGATATCGTGGATCGTGCAGATGTGCGGATGGTTCAAGGCAGATGCGGCACGGGCTTCCCGTCGAAAGCGATCGACCGATTGATCGTCCCTGGAAAGCTCCTCGGGGAGGAATTTCAGCGCTACCGAGCGACCCAACCTGGTGTCCTCGGCTTTGTAAACGACACCCATTCCTCCGCTACCCAGCTTTTCAAGGATTCTTTTTTTTT
>MNIY01000210.1:0-15364 GCA_001919995.1 Ktedonobacter sp. 13_1_20CM_4_53_11 | reverse complement strand
TTTCGCCCTCGTGACGCGGGAGAGAGGGACGCGGCCCTGATCTCACGAGTCACGAGGGCGAAAGACTTGCACGGCAGAAGAAAAGCGTAGCCTTTGCCTGAGGGAGCGATAGATTTTCGGAGCATGCTTCTGGATACGCAGTGAGCCTAGGGAGCCCGAGCGTGGTCGAGCTGATGCGATAGACCGCGACGAAGTCGTCGCGTCTTGGCCAGGATTTTTAGGCGCGCCTCTTCCTTCAGCGTCAGCAACAACTCTTGATATTCGAGTGGAGCTAACCGGGCCACATAACCCTGATAAAAGATCAGGATCACGCTCATCGTCGGCCGCAGCTGATCTAAGGCTCGAGCCGTGGTGCGCGGATTGAATTCCGGCCGTCGGATCCGTTGCCAGTACCACTGCAGCAAGCTGTACATCAGCAACACAAACACCACTTGATTGACAACCAGGGAAAACCTTCGCGAGGTAAACCCGGCTAGATCGGAAAAACATTTCAGCTGCCGATGCCGCTCTTCAATGCTGGTGCGCAGCCGATATTCCTCACGAGTGGCCAGGGGCTCAGGGATAGTCGCGGTATCGAGCAGCACCCAGTGCTCCCGATGACCGTCACGGTCGATCTCGCGATTGACCACCGCATGGATCGGCACCGGGCAAGTGCTCAACGTTCGCAGCTCCAGCACCGCCGCTACTTCGCTGCGTGCCTGCTCCGGGGGCGGCGTTCCCGTCGGGCTCGGCTTGCGGAGTTTCTGCACTTCCTGCGTTTTCTGCGCGGCCTCGGCTTTCTTCTTGGCCAAGGTGCGTTGGCGCGCTTCTTCCCGTTTACGAATGCTTTCCGGTCGGTGCACCGGGACCGCCGGCGCACGAGGGGAAGGAGTCGGCACAGCTGAAACGATAACAACCCACCTTCGGCCAAGCCCACCACGTCCTTATAGATCTCCAGATCCTTGCGCGCCGGGATCAGCACGTCGATCCCCAGATCGCGTTTGCAATGGCCGATCCAGCATCGACGACGTCGAGGCAGGTAAATTCCTCGAATATCAAGGGCGCGAAGGACTAAAGAAGCTTGCAGATGGGGTGAAGGCAAGAGGGCGGCAGCTCCAAGCCCCTGGCAAGTAAATGCGCTACCGTGTCTCACAGGAGGCGGAGCAGGATCTTGATGAGATCTTCCTCTATGGGGCCAATCGAGCAAGCCTGGAGGCGGCAGACCGAATAATTGATAGCATCACAGAGCGTTTCTGGCTGCTCGGAGAACATCCCAATGCGGACAAGCCTGCAGGCAACATCGCTCGCGGTGTGAAGTGTTTCCCTGCAGGAAAATACTTAATCTACTATCGCCATACGCGCGGCGCCACAGATATCCTCCACATTTTTCACGGTGCTCGGGATCAAAGGCGCGCTCTTAGAGCGGCAAAGAAACGCAAGTGATTGCTACTTCCCGTGGTTATTTTCAACCCACAACCCAACCCACAAAAAGTAGGTCTTGTACGACTTCCCCGTACTTGGCAGTCCCCGCGGTCTTGTAAACGCCAAAACTAAAAACTAATGTGTGTACAGAGGTGGAGTCTTCTGTAGGTCACGGATTCAATTTAGGATGATTGCAGCAATTCAGTGCTCGACCAGCTCGAAGAAATCATTCGCTTCCGCGAAAATCTCTCCGGCCTCTGTATGAGTTGCGACGGAGGCGCGATCGTAGTCGATCACATTGCGCTTGCGCCGGCACGCTTCAAAGAAGTCCAGGGGCCCGGCGGCAGAAGCTCCAAGCGCGAGCCGGGCCGCCTCAAACGTGAGCCGGTGATGACCCGGTGTGCTTGCGAGCGGATAGCCGGTGCACGCCTTGGACATTTTTGCCGTCTGCAACGCGACGTTGTGGTGGCGAACCGACGATCGTCAGATCCTGGATCGCCGCATCCTCAAGATCGCGAGCGATGAGCGCCCACAACTCGTTTAGTTCTTTTTTGCTGGCTTTGTGCGTGCGAACTCTGCCCTCTGTCTGGGGTTTTTCCAACTCATCGGGGGACCCCACGATCGTGATCAGATTGGTTTTGAGAATGGAATTGAGAAAGCGATTCCCGGTGTGATAAAGTGAGAAACAAAATTTGTACCAGCTCTCAGCAGTCCAGCCAGCATCCAAATGGAGGCAATGCCAACGGAGCTAGCATTATATGGCCGTGCCGACTGGCCGGTCCGACAAGCGAATCCGGAAACAAGCGGTGGTAGAACTTGCTCTTCCAGATGCTTCGCTGAAAGAGGCAGCGATTGCCCAGAACGTGAGCGCTCGCGGGATGCGGATAGCCACGGAACACGTAGGGCAGCCAGGCGACAGCGTGCTGCTTCGCCCTCCGGGGTCTGGCTTACGTACCGTGGCCCGCGTTGTTTATTGTCAGCGCATGGGAAACAACAAGTTTACTGTTGGTTTGGAACTTTTAGCTCCACCAAGACAGTGAGCCAGGCCCCATTAGCTCGTCGCGAGAGTCAGTCCAAAAGATTACATGTGAGGGATACCTCTGGATTTGGACTGCGCCGCGCTTTTTCCGTCGAGATCCTGAATTCCCTCCGACGCCAGACCTACCAGGCCTTCCTCATTCGTATGTCTCGCGCCGCATTGCGGGCATGTCCACAAGCGCAAGCCTCTCTTTTCTGGATTGATTTCCGCAAGATACATAGGCGCCCCATCGCGGGCACATCGGACTCTCGGAACCATGTCCATCTCGTTCGTGTTTCCGTTTTGGGTCAGGAGGAAGTATCCACAATGGAAAAACAAAAAGCAACGATTGTAAGAATCCATTGCCGTTTGATCACGACGATCAGCGCGGCAACAAAGGGGTGAGGTCATATGAGGAACATTCGTTTTTGTTTTGCAGTTCTTGTAACCGCAGTTTTCCTTTCCGCGCTCGGCTTGATGGCTCAGATACCGGTTGGCCAGATTTTTGGCACCGTTCTCGATCCAACTGGGGCGTCCATCGCCGGGGCATCGGTGACTGTAACCAACCTCGCAACCGGACAGACCTTCAATATCAAAACAGATGTGTCCGGCAATTATGTCGTCCGCGAATTGCCTCCGGGTGAGTATTCCCTGACAGCTTCGTCTAGCGGTTTCAAACAACTCATCCGCACTCCCATAACCGTGGCGGCCTTTCAAGATTCCCGCGTCGATGCAACCCTCCAGATCGGTGCCACCACGGATAAAATCGTCGTTTCGGCCGGCGTGCCTCAAGTGGATACCCGCTCAAGCACACTCGGCAACGGGGTGGATGCTAAGTTGATCAAGGAAATGCCCATCAACGCCCGCAACATCATCGAGACCATCAACTACACCCCGGGGGTGGAACATGTGAGTGCTGGCAACAACGTCAATCGCAACCAGCAACGCGTGAACATCGAGGGCAACCGCTCCTACTCCACAAACGTTCAGCTCGATGCGGCTAGCATGTATTTTGCCCATCGCGGCCAGGGAATTGAGTTGCCCGCCCCGGACGCAATTGAGGAGGTTCAGGTTGTCACTTCCGGCGTGTCCGCCGAGTATGGGCGGGGCACCGCAGTCTTCGCGGCCGTAACCAAGTCCGGCGGCAACCAGCTGCACGGTTCCGCCTGGGAATTCATCCGCAACGACGCCTTCGATTCGTTGTCGTATTTCAGCGTGACGAAGCCGCTGCTGAGATCGCATGACTTCGGCGCCACCCTCGGCGGGCCAATCCTCAAGAACCGCTTTTTCTTTTTCGTCGAATACCAGGGACTCCGTATCCATCAAACGACTCAGACGTCCACGCCGTTCCCGCCGACAACAGCAGAGCGTATAGGAGACTTCAGCGCGTCCACTCCCGCACCCGTCGATCCGCTGACCGGCCAGCCGTTCCCTGGCGGACAGATTAGCACCAGCCGCTTTGACCCGGTTGCTGTCAAGATCCTCAGCATGATTCCCAGGCCCAACCTTGCCTCGGGCGCCCTTTCCTTTGCCGGGCCAAATCCCATAACCGGCGATGGCTTCGTCGGTAAATTTGACTTCACCGCCACTCAAAAAGACCGACTGAGTTTCCGCTGGTTCTGGGATTACCGGCGCGGAATCAGTCCGTTTCCCGCCAGCCCGGCACAGAGTATTCCCGATTATTCGCCCGCGCCGAACAGTCAAGATCCCAAAACCGCTACGGCGAACTATGTCCGCACCTGGAACCCCTCGCTCATTTCGACCTCCCGCGCCTCCTTTACCAAGTGGGTCTACGATGAGGGCGACTCCGTGCAGACCAGCCTTGCTGATCTGGGAGCAACCAATTTTCAGGACCAATATGCGACCCACCGCCTCCCCACCATCACCGTGAATGGACGCTTCAGTGCCACGGCGCCCACCATCGATCAACGCGCCGGTGTGGATTATGGCTTGGCCCAGGACTGGGACTGGATGCATGGCTCCCATGAATTCAAGTGGGGGACCTTGGGGGAACGCATCAGTTTCAGCCATCCGAATAGCTCGGACTCGGCCGGGACGTTTACGTTTGATGGCAGCATTACCGGAAACAGCGTAGCCGATTTCCTCTTGGGAACCCCCGTAAGCTTCGACCAAAGTTCCGCCACTATGACTTCGGGTCATTATTACATCCCGGCCTTCTATGGCCAGGACACCTGGAAGACCTCCAGCCGCTTGACCTTGACCCTGGGCCTGCGTTGGGAAATCTACACGGCGTGGCGCGAGAATCACGGACAAGACGCCATGTACATTCCTGGCGTTCAGTCGGCAACCTTTCTAACCGCTCCCCTCGGCATGGTTTTCCAATCCGATCCCCAGTACACCTACCATACCGCATGGAAGAACCTGGGTCCGCGCGTGGGCTTTGCCTGGGACATCTTCGGCAATGGCCGGACCTCGCTGCGGGGCGGCTATGGGATTTCCTACGATCCGCTCGTCGCCGAGCCGATGATGTCCGGACAGCAGCCCTTCACGCTGTCCCTTACGGTTAACAATCCCGGCCCTCTTTCCAATCCTTATCAAAACACGACGAATCCATTCCCTTATGTGGTCAATCCCGGCGCGGCAAAATTCAAGACGCCCCTCAGATTGGCCGATGATCTAGTTGGTCCCTTCCAGCCGATGTACGACCAGAACTTTAGTCTCACCATCGAGAGGCAGATCACTGGGACTTTAGCTCTTCAGGCGAGCTATGTGGGGAATCTTTCCCGGCATGGATATAACGGCTACCAGGTCAACCCGGCAGTGTACGCGCCCGGCGCCACCACCAAGAACACCGACGCCCGCCGTATCTACGCTCCTCGCTATGGCTCCATGATTGGCTACTCCTCAAACTTGAACACTTCTTATAACGCTTTTCAGGCGCAACTCAGCAAGCGTTTCTCGCACGGTTTGCAGTTCCACGGGCACTACACCTGGTCGAAGGCCATTGATCAATGCTCCACCGAGGTGATCGGCAGTTGCGTGCAGCAAAATCCCTACAGTCCCGCCGCCGACCGGGGCCTTGGAGATTATGACCGGACCCACGTGGCAGTCATCACCTACATCTACGAAATTCCTAAAATCTCCGCTGTTCCGCGCTTCCTCCGCCAGGCGGTCGGCGGTTGGCAGGTCGCCAGCTATCACACGTTTCAGTCGGGAAATCCCTTCACTGTCTTTACCGGGAGGGATGCCTCTTTGACCGGTGTGGGAAACGACAGGCCCAACCAGATTGGCGATCCTAACCTTACCGGCGGCCGTTCCCCACGGAGAGCGTTTCCGTCTCGAGCTTCGCGGCGACATCAACAACTTATTGAACCACACGGTCTTCGATGCTCCCGGAAATAGCCTGGCGGCAGCCAAATCGTTTGGGGTTATCACCAGCACGGTGGTTTCCGGGCGTGTCGTTCGGCTCGGCTTGCATCTGGACTTTTGAGGCGCGGCGGCGCTTTTTCGCACAATCTGCAAGGGGCGAATATGCCGGGAGAGCCTGGTCTCTCCGCTGCGGGTCATGAGAGTTGCCGGCCATCAACTGCCGCCACAATTATGTGGCCCGCGAACGGCACTACGGCCAGGACATTCTCGTTACACGCAAAGGCGCAGTCCGAGCCCGCGAAGGCGATATGGGTATCATTCCTGGAAGTTTGGGAACTCGTTCCTACATCGTCCGTGGCAAGGGCAACATGGAAAGCTTCATGCGCTGCAGCCACGGGGCGGGTCGCGCCATGTCTCCTGGAGAAGCCAAGCGTCGCTTCTCTGTCGAGGACCACGTGCGCATGACGGCTGGCGTGGAGTGCCGGAAAGACACCGACGTAATTGATGAGACGCCAGCAGCGTATAAACCGATTGAATCCGTTATGGCCGCTCAGTCTGATCTGGTTGAGATCATCCACACGTTACGACAGGTTATGTGGGTGAAAGGATAGTCGGAAAGCAAGGAGATGTTTCAGACGAGCATCACTCTAGAGGAGTGGGTGCATGATTCGGATTGATGGCTCACTGGGTGAAGGCGGCGGACAGATGTTACGGGACCCAAGCGCCGCTTCGGGGACGAACAAGTGCCGGAGGGCTTTTACGAATTGGATTGGTTCAACCCGCAGAGCAATTTCTTCCTGAGCCTTCACATCAATTATCCGAACGCTTCTGACCGCATCCTCGGTTCGCGTAAAAATCCGGGTGGCGACATCTTTCTTCACGGCAGCTGCGCGTCGATCGGATGCATTCCCATAACGGATGATGGGATCAAAGAGGTTTATTGGCTTGCTGTCCAAGTACGCAACCTCGGACAGCGACATTTGCCGATCCAAATTTTCCCTGCCAGGCTGACGGACGCCGGCTTGAAAGCATTGGCAACAACGCACCCCGGCCAGTCCGCGTTGATCGCTTTCTGGGGCAATCTCAAAGAAGGCTACGATCTCTTCGAAAAAAACCATCGCCTCCCGCGCGTCAAGACCCGTGCTGATGGCGCCTACGCCTTTCCCCCGTCTAGCAGCTAGCCGCCCTGCGAGGTCGTGCATGAGTGCATAGGGGCACGTCGGAGAATCGCCGCGATGGCGATATCCGTCGCACGACGATAGTCCTTACGGACACGATTGGCGTACGCGCCGTCCAGTGACCGTGCTCGGTCGGGAGCATAGGGCAGTGCGCAGCACATCTCGGAAATCCATCCGGGCGGGGACTTCGACTCTTGCTTCAAGTACGGCGTTGCTCTTGTGACCAGAGTTTCCAAGCCCGGACTGAAGCGAGATCGTTTTCCGCTATAGCCCATGGTGAACGGTAATTCATTTTCGGCGGGGTTGTGTTTGTCGGCTACCCGTTCGATTGGCAAGGCAAGGCGCTTCCTCAATCGAGACGCGCGCGAAATCAGGAGATTGCTAACCCCAGAACTGTCGTGTCCTCACTTTTCGCACCAGACCGCGAATAACGCGCTCATTGAAAGTGCCAAAAGGCTGGTCCGTCGTGATGTAAGTCCAGGTGGCACCGCGTTGAGAAGGATCGATGCTGCTGGTTTCGGCTTGCGCAAGACGCTTCGGAATCTCGTCGTTGATTCTTGCCTGAAGTTGTCCATAGAGTTTGTCGATCGTCATGAGATATTCGTGCAGTGGATCCCGGCCGCCCCAGGAAACCCAGTGAATCCCTTCACGAAGCTCCGCAACCGTTGCAAGGTGTTCCGACCAGAGGTCATCAATGGTGATCAGTGAGACCAACCTTTCGAGTTTCGACGACCATTGAGTTGTGCCACTGAGCAGGGATTGGCGTCGCTGCTGAATCGCCTGTCGCTGCCCCTCGACTACGCTCTCATACTTTTGAAGAAATCTTCGAATGTCGAGATTCTGTCCTTCCACAAGTCGCTGGATGCTTTCTGGCTCATAGCGCAGTCTGGGATTGTTGATACCGTATTTGACCAGCAAATCGTCTTCCAGTGAAACGAAGAATCGGGACACGCCGGGATCACCCTGGCGCCCGGCACGGCCGCGAAGTTGATTGTCGATCCGACGGCTTTCGTGCCGGTTGGTTCCGATAACGTATAATCCACCCAGTGCCGTGGCGCCTTCGGCGAGCCGAATGTCCGTCCCGCGTCCGGCCATGTTAGTGGAGACAGTCACGGCTCCCAGTTCGCCCGCACGAGCAATTATGCCGGCTTCTTCTTCCTCGTTTCGAGCATTCAGAACTTCATGTGGTATGTCTTTCAGAGCGGCGCTCAGCCGCTCGGATTCCTGAACGCTCACCGTCCCAACCAGAACTGGCTGACCGGTCAAATGCACGCGGCGGATTTCCTCAATGACGGCCCGCTCCTTCTCTTGCTTTGTTCGAAACAGAACGTCCGGATGGTCCACGCGGATCACCTGCCGGTTGGTCGGAATGACTTCGACAACTAGTTCGTAGATGGCACGGAACTCCTCGGCCTGGGTGGCAGCCGTGCCCGTCATGCCGCACACTCTGGGATAAAGAGCGATGAGATTCTGGAGTGTGATTGATCCCAGAACGTTACCCTGCACTTTGGGAGCAACTGCCTCTTTGGCTTCGATGGCGGTGTGCAATCCGGCCGGCCACCGTCTATCTCGCACAATGCGTCCCTTGAATTCATCCACGGATTCGACAGCGTCGTCTTTCACCAGGTAGTCGACGCCGCGCCGAAGCAATGCGTGTGCGTGCAACGCGTCCTGAACAGCCGTCAGCAATCGGAGATTCTCCTCAACAAAAAGATTGCCGCAGGCGAAGGCCGACTCCACGGCTTGAATTCCGGCGTCCGTCAGGGCAATGTTTCGTCCGTACTCATCCAACGTGTAGTGAAGTCCACGTTGGAATTGTCGCGCCAGGCCATCGACACGATAGGCCAGAAGGTTTTCGTCAGGTTTGCCGCCCGCGATGACCAGCGGGATGCGCGCTTCGTCGATGAGAATCGAGTCGGCTTCGTCAATCACAGCTACGGCAAACGGCCGATGCACCTGTTCATGCGGATACAGAGCCAGTTGGTCCCGGAGGTAGTCGAAGCCCGCCTCATTCGCGGTGACGTAGGTAATATCACACGCATAGGCGCGTTGGCGGTCCTCGACGCTCATGGCTTGCTGGACGCAGCCCACAGAGAGCCCGAGGAACTGGTAGATGCCGCCCATCCATCTGGCATCCCGGCGAGCCAGATAGTCGTTCACCGTCATCACGTGGACGCCCTGGCGCGCCTTCGCATACCAGGCAACCGCTGGGACTGCGGCAAGGGTCTTCCCCTCACCTGTTTGCATCTCGGCAAT
This sequence comes from Ktedonobacter sp. 13_1_20CM_4_53_11, assembly GCA_001919995.1. Next base: position 6,181 of record MNIY01000210.1, on the reverse strand, counting down.
CTTTTCACTTGTGAGAGCCAATGCACCCTGGAGCTGCACCTCGAACATTTCTACTCCTAGCACTCGCGAGGCCACGACCGCCGTTACCGCGATAGAATCCAACAGATCATCGGCCCGCGCGAACGCGGCTCTCAAAGCATCGTCACCCAGTTGGGCGAACTCTCTGCGGCGCCGACTAATCAGGCGGATGCTGGATTCGGCTGAATCTGAACCTGCAAATAAAGATCGCAAGAATCGGCGCACGGCTGCTCTCCTCCTCTGCCAAGATTCGAATGTTTGGAATGCGGTTAGGCGAGGGAAGAGAACGGCGGCGGACGTTGATAGTTAGTAGGCCAGAATACGCAAGTGCTTTCGAGAAGCTCGTACTGACACGGCCCCGTGGGATGCTGGAATTCGTCTGCTAAATTTTGTCGTTCGGCTTCGGACCGTTGCTCGCAGTTCGTCTCGGAAAGCCACGCAATCGCGCAGACTTCCGCACTGCCCTGCACACGCGTGGCGACCGGCATGCCATTCGCTGTCCCGAGAGTTGCCAGTGCGGCTAGGAGCCAACTTATTCGACGCTTCTTCACGGGTATTCAGTATGTCATACCAACAGATACGCGGTCACGCTACTCGTAGTGGTGAGCTTGGTGCTGATCCCATGGAACAGAACCGCCAAAACTGCTTACGCGTCACGTACAGTAATCACTTGCCGAGCGCTGCTTTCTGCAACTCCGGGTCATCAGGGAAGAGGCGAAGGCCTTTGCGAAGAGTAGCCTTTGCAGAGTGGGAATCTCCAAGAGCGACGTACACCCTTGCAAGGGCCCTGAAGATCGTGGGGTCATGATCCGGATAGAAACGCACAACCCACTCGAAATGTTGACGGGCTAGAGGAAATCGGCCCGTATCAGCATACACCTCACCGAGCTCCAGGTGGCAGGCATAGCTGTAGGGATCCTTCAAGGTTCCTCGGAGCAGAACTGGTTCAGCTTCTGCGAGATTCGACATCTTTATCCATATCCCTCCCAACCGACAGTATTCGGACGCGGGTGGGTCCGGCATCACGGCCATCCGGTTCATCTGCGCAAGCAGGGCGATACGAAAATCCTTTCGATCCACTGCGAACTGCATTTCATCGGTGAGCGCAGGGAGGAAGTGACGATGCCGCTTCAGAATCTCGTCCACTAGCAACAGGGCAGAGGTATCCTGGCCGCTACGATGCTCGGCAATGGCGAGCCAGTGCATTGCTTCGGGCGAGTCGGGACCCACCTTAAGGGCGGCCTCGAGAAACGACTTGGCATCGGAAAGGGCGCCTTTCATCAAGGCAAAGCGGCCTTGAGCAATGTAATGGAGCGCAGTTTTCGGTTGAGATTCGAGAGCTCTGACAAAACTTCTGACAATCGCCTCGTCACTTAGATCGAGCCCTGTAAAAGCGCCGGCTTCCAGCGCACTTTGGACTTCTGAGGGTTCCAAATTCGTCGGCAGCGGTCCGTTGCGTAACTGAGTAATGAGTTCTTGATTTGCGTCAGATAGGCCGGGAGTAAGCACGGTTTGAGGGGCGTGGTATTCGAGCAGAGTGCGATCGTCCGTGTTCAACGTGCTGCCCTCAGCCAGTTTTCGCACTGCCGAATCGTCCAACAAATAGTAGGCGACCAGTCCTTCGGGTTGATGCACATCAATGGACTCAAAGTCCTTACGGAGAGCTGGGTTTTGCCAGAGAGAGCGGAGGCGGCCGAATTGGAAAAGGGCCGCGTTGGTGCGGCCCAGGAGCAGAAGGTCAGGTCCCTCGGCACGCCAAAGGGTAACCTCGGGAAAGTGAGGCGCGAGACTCGCGATAATCATGCGCAAGTCGGCCGGTGCAAGCGAGTATGCTTGCACCCACTGAACGAATTTTCCGCCAGGCGCAAGCTGCCGGCGGACGGCAGCGTAATACTCATCCGTGAAAAGCGTGGCGATTCCGGCGATCCAAGGGTTCGAGGGCTCGGAAATGATCAAATCGTACTTCTCGCGCGAAGTAAGTAGGAAGTTTCGCGCGTCATCGAAAATAACGTGAACGCGAGGATCACTCAGGACATTACGGTTGAGGCTTTCGAGATACGGCGCCGCGCGGATCACGGCGGGCTCGATCTCAACGCAATCGATTCTCTCAATGTCAGGATAACGGCCGACGGCCGAGGCGGTCATACCGCTACCAAAGCCGATGATGAGAACGTGCCGAGGCGCAGGCTCAAACGCGGCTCCCAAGTGACCCAAAAGGAGCTGCGTGCGAGCATCACCAGTGGATGCATCTACTTTACCGTTGAGGCGAAGGGTCACGTAGTTATCCGAGCGGAAAACGGCGACCGAGTCGTTTACGCCATCTGCCGTAAACACGAGATCGCTTGTCGCGGCGATCTCGCCAAGAGTGAGATGACCTTGGTAAGAATTGCCATAGAGTACTGCTGATAAGGAGAGGAGCGCCCGGTTGTAGAAGAAAGAAGAAAATCCGACGACAAAAGTGATCAGCAGGCAGAGGAGGTTCATCGCTAAAGGCAGGATGCGGCGTTCGGGTGAGCGCAACTCCAGCGCTACTGCCAATAGCAGATTCACCCCGGCGGCGGCGGCTATCATCCGAAAACTACCCAGCCAAGGAATCAGCCAGAAACCAGTCATCAGTGACCCAACGATGGCGCCAAAAGTGTTTGCGGCATAAGCCCTGCCGACTGTCGCCGACGTGCCAGAGTTGGCGCGCGCGGTACGGTCAAGCAAAACAACAACCATCGGAAAATTGAAACCGAAAATTGCGGCCACCGGAAGCACGGTCAGCGCACTTGTGACAAATTGCGCTAGAACTAGCCCGCTAAACGTCTGATGGGTCGCACGTAGCAAAGGGGGAATGACGGTTGGAATCCAATGAAAAAGAACCAGAGAAGTAAGTGCGGCGATGCCGATCCAGGTTTGCGTCCGGGAGAACGTAGCAAGTGAGACTCGCCCTGAGCTTGCGAAGTAATGCTGGAAGAATGCGCTGCCAATGACGGTGCCCGCAAGAAACGTCGCAAGCATCAGTGTAAACGCGTATGTGGAACTGCTGATGGTGATCGCCAGGAGCCGCGTCCAAGCAATCTCGTAGGCAAAAGCGGTGCTACCCACGACGGCAAACAGAAAAAGCAGGAAGGCAAATGTGGGTTGTTGCGGATCGACAGCGGCGGAAGCCACCATTGAGGGTGACCCCTTTACGTCTCGGGGATTGCTCGACTCTTTCGCGATCCGAAGGGCGAGTAGGCCCGCAAGGATGTTAAGAGCCACGGCGGAGGTAACGGTAACGCGCAGGCCGAGTGCGGGAAGCAGTACAAATCCGGAGATCAATGTCCCGGCAACGGCGCCCAGAGTATTGACCCAATAGAGCTGACTGACTCGCATACCCAGTTCGGCGGAATTCCGGGTGATGCCGCGAACGAGGATGGGAAGTGTGCCCCCCATCAAGAAGGTCGGAATGAACAGCACCACGGTCGTGCCGAAGAATCTCAGCACTAGCAGAAGCGGCTGCAGGCCACTAACGCTCGGATATGCCGCTACATAGAGAGAACGCACGCCAGCAAGGCCTGCGAGCGAGAAAGCTCCTGTCGCAGCGACCAGAAACTCGATCCAGGCATACAAGGTGACAGGTTTGGCGCGTTGTTCGCTCCAGCGACCAATATAAGCACTGCCGGCGGCAAGGCCAGCCATAAAGACAGCGAGCACAGTGGCGATCGCATAGACAGTGTGTCCGAAGATCAACCCCAGTGCTTTGCCCCAAGCCACTTGGTAGATGAGACCCGCTGCGCCAGAGAAAAAGAAACAGGCCAGAATGGGAAGAAATTTCTGGCGTGGAAGCGATTGTGTTCTCATTGTCGATAACTAGCTACGTGATTCAGAGCGGGTCAATATTAACGTATGGAACGAGCACGAGTGGAGTTGTCAATGAAGCCTGGAGGGTATAGAAAAGTATTCTCTTCTGACTGACCGACTAGCTTTGCCGCAAGCGTAAATCGGCGGCCATTCGGGACTCCAGTTGATGCCAAGCCGGGCAGACCGTATGAGTCAGTGGACGCGCTAACCCGACTCCCCAAGCCCAAGCCCAAGCGTGTGAGTACGAGTTGTCGTAATTGGCCGAGAATCGATCGTAGTCGTCTTCTCGACGGAAACTGTGGCGCGGTTCCACGCGTACCAAGAGACTGGACCAACGTTGATGACTATCGTGGGTTCGCCTTTCCGGCAGGTAGACCCTGATTGAATTTGAGTATGGGGGCTAGCGCTAGCACGGGAGGTATTTAAGCGCTGGAGCAATTCTAGGGATGGACCTTGGCCCTCGATGGTCAGACAAACCGCTGGTGCGCTCGTACCCACAGCACCTGCATTCCTCTTCGGTACCATCCGACTGGTGTGTCGGGGACCGGCAAATGCCGTTCTTCCATTTCGTCTTTTGAGTATGCCCGGTCCACATTGTGAAAAAACATAGTCTCCCACTCTTGTCGCCAGTTCCGACATTTCGTCGTGAACTCCTCAAGTGGCGTGAGAAATTTGATTGCCTTTGTCGGTGTATCGATTTGGCTGAGGTCGGCTTCGACGTAGAAGATTCGACGAGATTCGTCAAGGCGAGATACTTGCTTCGGCAGCTTACAGCTTTGGGCGTAGGTGACAAGAGGGGCCGCAAGTACGCAAATCGCGAGCATGCCCAGGCTTAGCGCGTTATCGAGAAGCAGCCGATTCATTTTTTACAAAGTAAATCTAACGTCGGCTAATCGCAAAGTCGAAAGGCTCTGTCGGCAGTCGGGAAGTAATGTCAGATTTGACCGAATACACAAGTTCCTGCCGGTTCTCAATCGGGGAGCGTGGTCACAAGGTTTGCAGGCACTGTGAATTCGCTCACGCCTTCAATGGATTCCATGCCGGGCTTTTCCGTGCTAACACGGACCAGCTCTCGTCCCCGCACATCCTGGAATCATCTGCGCCATTTCACATGGCATGCTCCCTTTTGCGAGGTTGGCGCGTTCCCCGTATTCCATCAACCCGCGTCTCTGAAGTCAAAGTTTGAGACGTGGCGAACATCGTGGCGCTTTTGGTTTGAAACTGACCCAGTCGGGGGCTTTGGTAATGGGGTCAGTTTGAAAACGAAATGCCCAGCAAAGATGCGGATTAGTGCTTTAACCAGCCATTCACTGTGGCACTGCAATCCCGAGAGGGCGCACCCCGACATTCGAACCAGTAATTCGGTGTTGGCGTGTTGTTGGGGTTGCCCTGGTCGCGGCTGCCCTGCAAGGTACACCCCCGCACGCACTTAACCGTCGTGCGTCCGGATGGAGCCTCAATCGCCAGCGTGAACTCTGGCGCAGGCGTCTGGGACCTTCCAGCAACCCAACCGAGTGCGATCAGCGACAAGGCGACGACCGTCTGAATAGTTCTGCGTCTCATGTCTGTTGTTGCCTCCACCTATTTCGAGTAGCAGCAAGTATGTGCTTTGGGCGTCTAGGAGTTTCCACTGTGAACCTAGGGACTTTATCCCTTATGACGCGGCAGCGACCATCGGCCACCCATCCCGGAAAATCACGGTTCACAAAACGCACGATTTGAACTGAGACAAGTGGCATGATTCTAGGTCCGGAAGCTATGACAAATGACCTCTTGCTGTTTACGTGCTGATTAGCGAAACCGCACATGTCCCCGGGCCGTTCCGACAACGATTCCACTTGTACGTGTAGCGCGTTATCAGGCATATGGTAACGGTTATACTTCGCACTGCGCATGATTCAGCAAATCGAAACCAACGACTGTATTCGTTTGCCATCGGCGAAAAGCACAACCTGATGGCGCTCCTTGAGGTCAAGGTTCTCGATCTTGACGACTTCTTTGTGCGGCCAGTGAATCGCTGGGCCCTTATCTATTTTACTGTAAGTAGGAGCGCCGCCGGATTGTATTCCCCGCCCGGAGAAATTCGCGTTGGCGGCTTGTCCGAATTCGGAATGACGCAGACTGTCCCGCTCTTCGTTTGAGCCGAGAAAGTCGGGCAGAGCAGAAGGGCGACTAAGAACACGATTGCCGTGACTCTCAATCTCGCTTCCTTCTGGAGGTGTGTACTAGCACAATTCGTGGGTAAAAGGGCGGTGGAAAAAGACGCTCCGCGGAAAAGTCCAAAGGCAGGACTTTCCCACTCCGCTTGGAAATCGCGCAAGAGCCGCGCGATTTC
>MNIY01000187.1 GCA_001919995.1 Ktedonobacter sp. 13_1_20CM_4_53_11 | reverse complement strand
AAGAAACCTGAAGCGATGATTGCTGCTGTCTGAAATGCGTTCAAGTGGTAGATGTTGGCCAGGATCGCCGCTAACAGACCTCCTAAAGCGACATCGAAGAGATCAAAGAACGTTCCGACCCCCAAAACAAAGACGAGCTTGCGATGCAAGGAAAAAAGAGGAACGCGATCAATTCGTGCGGCAATCGTTGCTTGTTTGTTAATCACAGCCATTGGTGTATCTCTTTCTTTTTTTAGATGATCCGGCATCTCAGGAAGTCTAGATAGAGAGTTTCCTGAAGATGCGGATCAGTGTCTCTCTCTTTAGCACTGCTGGAGAATGCTCTCGCCTTCAGGAAGCGTAATCTCGACGTTCATCAGCGGGGAAAACTGTTGTCCTCCATGGAGGTCTCCATCCCCAAGCTCACCTTGAGGAAGAGGACGGGGAATAGAGAACTTGAATGCGAAGGCATTATCACACTCAAAGAAGCGCACTGTCTGCACCGGACACGCATAGAGCGCGGCAAACATGTGTGCATTGAGGCTTCGTGATGCTTTAACGAGCCGATAATGCTCCTTGTCAGTAAACATAATGTCAAAGGTCAGGAAGAACGGTCCAGCGTTCTTACTACGGATCAACGTTGCTATATCTGCAAGTTTCATTTCAATGCTCCTTAGTTCGTGGGTATCAATGCAGTTCATCCGATCCTGATGTACTTCGTGCGAAACAGCTCCAGTGGAGAGTGGGGGATGATCACATGGTGTAGATTGAAACGGTAGACAGCTCCACGCTCAATATATGCTGGATTGTAGAGACACGCGAAGGTGGTGGTAGCGCCGTGCCATTCTGCGATGGGATAGTGCAGGAGCGGCTGGCGGCTGAGCTTGGCAATGGTGGTGGCAAGTTGCTGGGTTGTGGCCGTGACCTCCAGGACAATCCCTACCTCTTTGGGGACTGCCGCACGATTGGGTTCCAGTGACCCCATCACGCCGTCACGTCCATAGACGTGGAACATGAGATGATAGTCGTCCTCTTTGGCCGCCTGATCGCCCAGCACCCTCGCAATGGTCTCCTCGATGTACATGCGAACATGGGCCAGCCACCTGTCAAGTTGTCGGAGTAGGAACGGATCGCGTATCCCACCAATGATGACTGACTGATACCCTAGCAGTTCTGCGCCTTCCAGCTTAACCGTGTAGGGGTCTACCGGCTGAAAGTGGCTGTTGGCCACGCGGACCGTGATCGGATCGACGGCTTCGTAGGTCGCCTCGGTAATATCGACGATACCAGAGTTTTCGGTGAAATGAAACGGGTCCACATTTTCATACAAGCTGTGGGCCGCAACACTCTGAGGCGTACAGCGCAACCCCTGCCCAAAGGGCTTAACGAGAAAGTGGTCCTGTCGCAGATGCACGAACATGATCCCCTTCCCGGCAGTCTCACAAGCCAGCGTGCCGCATTCCACAACCTTGCCCGCGTGCCATGCCAGCCCTTCTGGAAAGCCGTGCAAGATGGGCAACGCGGCATACAACGCCGAGTCGCTGCAGCGACCGGCAAGGATAAAATCAACTCCCTCCGCAAGCGCTTTCTGTAAGGGTTCGGCACCCATCATCCCGACAATGTGTGCGCTCCCTTTGATCGTGTCTTCGTCCACGTGAGGTGCGGCGTCAAGTGGCTTGAGACGCCCCTGACGGAACACTTCGACCAGCGCATCCTTGTCCTGTTCCGCGTAAATCACCGCCACGCGCAATTTTATCCCCATCTCCCTCACAATCTCGTTGACGATATCAAGCGTCCAGTCCACCTGTCCATCTTCCCCTGCTGTCCCAGCGGAGCCGATCAAGACCGGAATTCCCGCGCGGTGACCAGCATCTAGAAAGGCAGCAATGTCACGCTTGACAGCTTCACGCGCAAAAGCGGGCTGCCCGGAACCAAGAGAGAACGGACCCGCATCTGTGGTGCCTGCGTCGCACGCGATAAAATGGGGGTTCTCCTTGAGCGCTTCATCAAGCGAACCTATATCAACTCCTGCCCCAACCAGCGTGCCAGCGATATATCGTATTTCATCCATGGTGCTATTTCCCTTCTGCCTTTCATAACATTGCCTCAATTCCACCATTTAGAACCCTTCCCTTGCTTGTACAAATCTCGTCAATGCCGCAACACAGCAGAAAACTGTCAACAATTATCGTGGAACAAACCGTTGGTAGTCTGATGTATAGGCATTTACGCCTTAAAGTGTTAACACTTTATCTAAAGTATAGGGTGAGAAACAGATTTTGTCAAGGCTTTTTGAGCAAATTGTCAACAGTTTGAAGTGCGAAAAGAGAAAAGAGGGCGTTTACTTGACATTCCTGGTCGCTGCGTCTTATAATTGTCAACACTTCTACCTTTTTGGGAGAGCCAGGTTGGAAGATCTGCATGAAGAAGGGAGAGGAGAAGATAGATAAGTTTCCCTGGAAAACAGGAGAGGAGTGCTTTTTATGGCAGGCGAAGATCAAAGCATCAAGACCGATAGTCAGCGGGAAATGGCGCGGGTACTGGAGAGCGCAGATCGAACGAATCCACGCGTGACCTCCATTGCGCAATGGATTGGATGCGCGATTATCGAAGGTCGCTTGCAGCCTGGAGATGATCTCAATACCGTCGATCTCTCGAAGCAATTTCAAACGAGCCGCACGCCGGTCAAAGAGGCGCTCTTGCTGCTTGAAAAAGAAGGTTTAGTGACCATTCCGCCGTACCGTCGTCCCTTTGTTACACGGGTCAGCCTCGAAGAGGTACGTGAGATCTACCAGGTGCGAGTGAATCTCCTGATGCTCACCGCAGAATTGATTGTGAACACCGCCTCAGATGAGGATATCGCCTCGCTCAGAGCGTTCCTGCTGCCAATGCGTGAGATGGCAGCGGATCACGATATTGATGGGGTGTTCTGGGCCAGTGTGGCCTTTCGCAATAGGGAAGCCGAGATAGGCGGCAACAGACAGGTGAAGCGTATCCTGGATTCATTAGGATTACGAACACTTCAGTTACGTCACCTGAGTATGAAGCTTGGGCGCACTTATGCTGAGCAAAGACTCAGTGACAGGGAACGTCTGGTGGGCGCATATGAGGAACGCGACGCTTCTTTAGCCGTGGCGTTAACAGGTGCTATGGTCAGGAGGTCGCTCAAGATCTTTGAGCAGTCTGAAGATGTTCGCGCAAAGAAGGACAGCGGCCAGGTGGCGTGATACGTGCGCTTCTCTACGAACGCTTACAAACGTAGGTGAGCGAAGTTGCCCCTTTTCATCCTCTTAGGGTATAATAATGCAACTTTAACAACCTAATCATTAGTAAAGTTCGTTGTGTCCATCAGGGTTTTCCCCTCTACCAAGGAGCATCATGACCGAGCAACTCAACATTATTCTTGTTCCACATACACACTGGGATCGTGAATGGTATTTGACCTTCCAGCAGTTTCGCGCACGGCTTGTCCATACGATCGATAAGCTGCTCGATATCCTGGACCGCGATAGCAATTTCACGTATTTCATGCTCGACGGTCAGACAATTGTGCTCGATGATTACCTGGAAGTGCAACCGGAGCAGGAAGAACGGCTTAAAAAGTATACGCGCGCCGGGCGCATCAATGTGGGCCCGTGGTTTATTCAGCCCGACGAGTTTCTTGTCAGCGGAGAGTCGCTGATTCGTAACCTGCAGGTGGGGTTGCAGCGGGCCACCGAATTTGGAGAGCCGATGCGCATTGGCTATGTCCCCGATTGCTTCGGCCATATCGCGCAGTTGCCGCAAATCCTGCAGGGATTTGGTATAGATAACGCTGTCTTCTGGCGCGGCGTAGGGGCTGAAGCGCGCAAGAGCGAATTTCTCTGGGCTGCACCCGATGGGACGCGTGTGCTGGTTATTCACCTCGCTGACGCGTTAGGGTACTCGAATGCGCGCATGATGCCGCTTGCGCCGGATGAATTTGTCTCGCGCGTCAAGTTGCTCACGGCGCAGATATTGCCGAAGGCAACCACCGATACGCTGCTCTTTATGAATGGCTCCGACCACCTGGAGCCACAAGATGGTCTACCAGAGGCGATTGCGGCAGCGAATCCACTGCTGGCGCATATCAGTCCAGAGCAAGAAAAAATGCTTGCTGAATTTGGACAGGTGCAGCAGAACGGAGACATAAAGCATTTTGATGGCATCAATGTGCGGATCGGTACGCTGCCCCAATATGTTGAGACCGTTCGATCACAGAATGGGAAGCACGAGGGGAGAAAAGAAGAAGGTGGGAAAGAGGGAGCACAAGAGGACTTGCAAGTCCTGACCGGTGAGATGCGCAGCGGCCAATTTTCGCATTTGCTGCCGTCGGTCCTCTCCTCGCGCATGTGGATCAAGCAGCAGAATGCTGCGACGGAACACCTGCTGGAACACTGGCTAGAGCCCCTGACGGCGTGGGCATGGAAGCTTGGAGCGACATATCCCGCCGGTTTAGTCAGAATGGCGTGGAAGTACCTGCTACAGAATCATCCTCATGACAGCATCTGCGGCTGCAGTATCGACCAGGTACACCGTGAAAATGCGGTACGATTTGCGCAGAGCCAGCAGATCGCGGAAAGTGTCATCACTCAGGCGATGCAGGGTGTTGCTGAGATGGTGGATACTCGGGCTCCTATTCAGACGACACATACACAACATAAACCCATTCCTATCGTGGTATTTAACCCTGCTCCTGGACCACGCACAGAGATCGTGCAGGCAGTTATTTCATATGCTGGTACGCTGCGCTCGGCTGTGATCATTGACGAACAGGGCCAGCACGTGCCCTTCACTACTGTGAACCGCTGGAGACAGGAGCTTGGTTCTGCACAACTGCCACGAGAGACGGTCGCGGCAGCTGTGATGCTGATGGGTGCCGATGCTCCCGGTGAGTTTATCCGCATGGCGGAAAACACGGCGGCAACGATGCTGGGGAAACCCGAGGGTTCCTATGAGATTTTACGCGTGCATATCGATACGCAGCAGCTGAACGTGGCCAATATCGAGGTGCTGATCGCGCCACGCGGCAACGCTACCGGCAGGGACCATGAATTGCTGGCGGCAGAGCAGCAGATCCTCGCCCTATTGCAGCGCGAGGATATCCATATGTTGAACATATCGGCCATCGACCAGGCGCGAGAAACTATCGATTTTGTTGCCAACGAGGTGCCGGCCTATGGACTCAAAACCTTCTGGGTCTATCCACGAGGTATCAAAGAGGAGACATCCACTACCGCGGCCAGTGCACTTTCAGGCGAGCAGCAGCATATAGAAAATGAATGGTACCGCGTGGAGGCGAGCGCGGAAGATGGCACACTGACGATTACCGATAAACACACGGGCGCTATCTTTACTGGCCTCAACCGTTTTGTCGATGGCGGTGATACCGGCGACCTGTACAACTATTGTCCACCTGCACAGGATGTTCTGGTCAGCGAGCCGCTTGAGCCACCAAAGATCGAGCTTGTCAGCACGGGACCTGTGCGCGCGGTACTGCGCGTAAGTGGGCGCTGGTTATTGCCCAGCGCCGTTTCCGCCGACAGGACGGAACGCAGCTCGCGTACAACCGCCTGCCAGATTGTCAGTGACATATCGCTCACTCCTGGCGTTCGTCGCGTCGATATCCATACCAGTTTTGATAATAAGGCAAAGGATCACAGGCTACGGGCGGTTTTTCCGGTGCCGTATCGTGTAGAGGATGTTGCCGCCGAGGGCACATTCGAAGTACGAACGCGCCCGATCGCCGCCGAGCGGCCCGCGGACGTTGCTGATTGGTCGGAGGAGCCGGTCAATACATTTCCCCAGAAACGGTTTGTCGATATCAGCAACGGGACCACCGGGCTAGGGGTGCTCAATCGCGGGCTACCCGAGTACGAAATACTCCAGGATGGGCCGGGTGTCGCGCCGGGGCACATGGCGGTCGCGCTCACGCTCCTACGCTGTGTAGAATGGCTTTCACGTGGAGACCTCTCAACGCGCCGGGGTCACGCGGGCCCAATGGAGCATACGCCGGAGGCTCAGTGCCTGGGACACCAGGAATTTGATTACGCGTTAGTGCCACATAGCGGGGATTGGCAGGCAGAAGGAGCTCTTGTGCTGCGCGAGGCACAGGCCTTCAATATTCCTGTACGGGCCGTTGTCCCTCTTTCTGATGTAAGTAACGAAGAGCATTGGGGGAAACTCCCTGTCGATAGAAGGCATCCACGGGAGGGATTCCTGTCTTCATGCGCAACGCTGCTCGAAGTTGAGCCCAGTGAGATCGTAGTGAGTGCTATCAAGAGGAGCAACACGGGAAAAGGACTGATTGTTCGCCTGTACAATCCTTTTTCGCACGCGGTTGAGGCAAGCATACGGCCAGGGGTTGATTTAGCGCGGGCATTTGTGGCAAACTTACAAGAGGAGGAACAAGAGCAGCTCTTCTGGAGCGGTGACGAGGGAGAGCCTTTGCACGTCGGTTTACGTTCGGGGGAAATTAAGACCATTCTGTTCCAATAGGTGATCGAGTGGAGGGGACAGGTCAAGCCGCCTCACGAGCCCAGGTAAGCGGTGAAGCTATGGTTCCAATAGGTGATCGAGCGGAGGGGACAGGTCAAGGATGCCGCGGAGGGAAAAGGGCGACCGCAAGGGTCGCCCCTACTATAGACGAATTTACCCATGAGGGCCGTGTATATTATAGTAGGGACGACCCTTGCGGTGTCCTGGTTGGGCAGTTGCCTCTTATTCACAATAATTGAAGTCACAATAGTCCTATCTTGTTGCCGTTTTCTTATTGTGTACGTCTTAATTGAAGACACTAAACTATGTATATCCTGAAAGGGGCTTTAGTCCTGCGATGACACATACACTTATGACGCATGTTCTGACTACTATATTTACCACGGGGCCGGCGGCAACACCCACGGCCGTTCCCAGTCCCACAGCGACAGCCACTTCAGGCAGTTCTACTCTGTCTACCATAACAGGCTACCTGGGAATCTTCATTGGCTTCCTCGTTACCTTTATCGTTATTTTCTGGCTCAGCCTGATTATCTGGACCTTCCGCGATATACGGTCGCGAACACAAGACTTCTTATCGCAGGTATTGGCGACGCTGCTGGTGACGGTCTTCTTCATTGGTGGTCTGTTCATTTATATGATTTTGCGTCCGCGGCAGACGCTGGCAGAGATCTATGAGCGCCAGTTAGAAGAAGAATCACTGCTGGCGGAGATGACTGAACGCCAGACCTGTAACAATTGCCACGCGCGTGTCGAGTCAGATTTTCAGGTATGCCCTTCTTGCGGCCAAAAGCTGAAGCGGCCGTGCCCTAAGTGTGAGCGTCTGCTGGAGTTGCGTTGGACCTTCTGCCCCTATTGTGCCACTAACCTGACTGGCGCGCCAATACAGAGTATGCCAGGGATGGCAGGTATGCCTGCTATGCCGGGCGTGCCAATGCAAGGAATGCCTCCCAGTGGTCCTGGTGTCCCTATGAGCGGGCCAAGGTATTAGAGACTTAGCCTCCAGGGCGACCACAGCTCCTGAGGGCGACTGCAAGGGATCGCCCCTACTATACCGACGAATTGGCTTGAGCGTCGCCTGCGTCGTATAGTAGGGGCGATCCCTTGCGGTCGCCCTGGTCGGGCTTAATCTGATGGTGGGGTGGTCATGCGGCTTCTGAATTTTCTTTATGGCCTATTATGTGGTATAATGAAGCGTCGGAAAATGCGGCGATTTTGCCGTATTTTCTATTTGATAAAAGAATAATTTGTTAAACGATGGCATTCAGCCCTTTGGTTGGATGAGGATTGAATATATAAGGTTACGTTGGCAGCACAGTCCTCCACTATGGGATGACGTTCCTCTTTGATTACACAACAATCACCGAAGCTTCGCTTCACATGATCTCGCAAAAGGTGCAGGCTCTATGGCAAAAACGAGAGAATCAATTATGACAGAACAATCCGATGATCATCACGCTCTAATTAACGATAGCGCAACCAGAAATGGCAGTGGGAAGATGAATGGGAACGGGAACGGCGGCGAAAATGGTTACAGTGAACAAAATATCCAGATTCTCGAAGGTTTAGAAGCTGTACGGGTGCGTCCCGGGATGTATATTGGTGCAACCGACCAGCGTGGCCTACACCACCTGATCTATGAAGTTGTCGATAACAGCATAGACGAAGTGATGGCCGGTTTTGCCGACACCATCGTTGTCACCATCCATGCCGACAGCTCGGTGACTATTGAAGATAATGGGCGCGGTATCCCTGTCGAGGAGCATCACCAGCGTCCCGGCCTCTCCACGCTTGAAGTGGTCATGACCATCTTGCACGCAGGAGGAAAATTTGGCGGCGGCGGCTACCAGATCAGCAGCGGGCTGCACGGCGTAGGCGTTTCCGTTGTCAACGCGCTCTCCGATTGGTGCCAGGTCGATGTTAAACGCGACGGCATCCTCTATCGCCAGCGCTACGAACGGGGTATAGCTGTCACGCCTCTTTTGGAAGTGGACCCCGTTGAAGATGATGATACAGGTACCATCACCTCCTTCTTACCTGACCTGACGGTGATGGAGTCGCGCGACTACAGTTTTGAAGTGCTGGCGCAGCGTTTTCGCGAGATGGCCTATCTCAATCGCGGCCTGACAATCGCGCTCTATGACGAACGCAGCGATCGCGAAGCGACCTTTTACTTTGAAGGTGGGCTGGTCTCCTTTGTGCGCTACCTGAATAAGAACCGCGGCCGTCTCCAGTCTCGCCCGGTCAGCACCACTCGCGAGATCGATAATGTGAAGGTCGAGCTGGCGGTACAATACAACGATAGCTGGACCACTACAGAATTTTCCTTCGCCAACGGCATCAACACCGTTGATGGCGGTATGCATATTACTGGCTTCCGCAGCGCGCTCACGCGTTCGCTTAACGACTACGCGCGCAAGATGAATTTCCTCAAGGAGAAGGATAGCAACCTCACGGGTGACGATGTGCGCCAGGGTTTGACGGCTGTGCTTAGCGTTAAACTGCCCAATCCACAATTTGAGGCGCAGACAAAGGCCAAGTTGAACAACGCGGAGGTCCGCCCTATCGTTGAGGTGGTGACGGCGGATATGCTCACCAAGTACCTGGAAGAGACGCCGAGCGAGGCCAAATTCATCATCGAGAAGTGTCTGACCTCCGCGCGAGCCCGTGAGGCGGCGCGGGCTGCACGCGAGCTGATTCAACGCAAGAACGCTTTGGACACGACGCTGCCGGGCAAACTTGCCGACTGTTCCGAGAAACACGCCGACCGCTGCGAATTGTACCTGGTCGAGGGGGATTCGGCGGGTGGCTCCGCCAAGCAGGGGCGCGATCGACACTTCCAGGCTATCCTGCCGCTGCGCGGTAAGATCTTGAATGTGGAGCGTGCGCGCCTCGACAAGATGCTGGAAAACCAGGAGATCAAAAATATCATTACGGCCATCGGTGTTGGAATTGGCGAGCAGTTCAACATTGCAAGGTTGCGCTATGGTCGCATTGTGATTATGTGCGATGCCGATGTTGATGGCGCCCATATTCGCACTCTGTTGCTGACTTTTTTCTACCGTCACATGGAGCAGTTGATTACGGGTGGGCACCTGTATATTGCGCAGCCGCCGCTCTTCCATATTCGCAAGGGGAAACAGGTGCAGTTTGTCTATACTGATGA
>MNIY01000034.1 GCA_001919995.1 Ktedonobacter sp. 13_1_20CM_4_53_11 | reverse complement strand
ATAAACTTCGACCGCTTGCGAATACTCATGAATGACCAGTTTATAGTTGCGCTGCCCTACATAACGTAATTGCAGGCAAATTCGTGTGAGCTGTTCAAGAACCAGGATAGGTTCTATCATTTGACCTGCCATCAGAGCAATATGCTGCTGCACCATTGCTATGATGTCGTGTGGATCTGTCGGCGCAATACGAGGATGTTCTGGGGCGGTAGGGAGTTTATCGATATCATTCTCCATGTTCCGCGGTTCAAACATCTCTACCTCCTCTACATTGCTGAACCAGGTTCAGCGACTACTACCACTACATCGCCATCGGTATATCTCACGAGAATACCTATCGCTTCGTGCGGTAAGAGACACCCCTCCCTCATCCATGAGCAGAGTCGAGATGAACAAAAGTAAGTATACCATCTAAATTACATTTAGGCTAAAAAAACACTCAAAAGTACTTGTTTTTTCTTAAAAAGGATTTGATGTGTTGTCCACAAATCGATATATTTATAAATGAGAAAATATAGTGCGCATCCCCGTGCTCCCTGCGCATGACTTTCAGCTAATCAATAATTTGGCGGATCAAAGCTTTAACAGGCTTTCTCTACTCACCTCAGCGAGCCAACCGTACCTGTGCTGGAAATCCCTTAAATCTCGCTCGTAGTACCTCAGCGTTATCCTGGTTCACATATGTTGCCTGCGCCATCATCAGGCGTTTCGCTTCGTCCTTTTCTGTAATGGTGATAACGCAGGTGATCGTATCCCCAACATAGACCGCTTGAATAAACTCGAAGACCATCTCCGTGGCAAGAAAGCCAATCATACCGCCAATATGCGTAATCATACTTGCTGTTAGCAGGCCCGGAATGATTTTGCGACCGAACCAGCTTTCTTGAATGAAGGTCTCATCTATATGATAGGGATTGTAGTCCCCGGTCACTCCACAGAACAGTGCTACATCCCCTTCGTTGAAAGTGCGTCGAAAGGTGAAGGTCTGTCCCTCGTTGATGGAATCAAAGGCAATTTTGAGATTTCGCTTGAACTCGTCTGTCGCTTCTGACATTCAGCCTTTCCTCATTCGCTCTCTACATTGCTTCTAGATGCAGGTCACTTGAACTCAATTACACCGCGAATAGTACGTCCCTGCAGTGTATCGTTGTAGGCCTCGTTTACCTGGTCGAGCGTATAAGTACGCGTCACCAACTCATCCAACTTGAGCTTGCCATCTTTATACAAAGCTAACAACTCGGGAATATCCTTTTGTGGTTGTGAATCGCCGTAGATCGTGCCCATGATCGTCTTTTGCAAAAGGACAAAGAGCATGGGAGGGATAGGCATCGAAGTAACCTTTGCATCGGTCAGGCCAACAATTACTATTATTCCATTTTTCCCCGTCGCGGCAGCGGCCTGTCCTATAGTCTCAGGAGTGGAGATTGCTTCAAAGGCATAATCTACTCCCATGCCGTCGGTGAGTTCTTTCGCTGCTCGTACAGGGTCCTTCTCTCGTGCATTGATAATATGGGTTGCACCCAGCGTTTGTGCCATCTCCAGCTTAAAATCATGGATATCTACCGCGATGATCATGCGCGCCCCAGCCAGTTTCACGCCTTGAATGATATTGACACCCACGCCACCGCACCCAATGACCATTACTGTGCTTCCAGGCGTCACCTTCGCACGGTGGATGACCGCTCCCACCCCCGTTGGAACGGCACAACTGGCTAGCACTGCACGATTCAATGGATATTCCTTATCCACGACCACCACTGAAATATCGGGAACCACTGTGAACTCGCTGAAACTGGATAGCAGGCAGAATTGACCAATATTTGTTGTGCCACTGTGCATGCGAAACGTTCCATCGAGCTGGGGACCCAACGTTGTAGCGGACCCTTTATTACACAGGTTGGAGTGACCGGAGAGGCAATAGCGGCACTTTCCACACCCTGGAATGAAGCTCAGCACGACGTGGTCACCCACTTTGCAGTGTGTGACATGAGGACCAACAGCCTCTATAATGCCGGCGCCCTCGTGGCCAAGGGCCATAGGCAGGTACGCAGGCATCTCTCCTGTAGCAACGTGATGGTCCGAGTGACAAATACCAGCGGCAACCATTCGCACCAGCACCTCGTGCTCCTCAGGTGGGTCAAGCTCAATTTCTTCTACGCGAATTGGCTCTCCTGCTGCATACAAAACAGCGGTTCGAGTTTTCATCCTCTACTTTCCTTTCGCAATCATTGTCATTAAAGTTCCAGGTGTCACTACCACGTATTGATTTCCCAACTGCTGGATCACCTTCTTGATGTCAGAAGGGGTCATGGACCATGCCAGGATATAGACATTCAAAAAGAGCGGACGCTGCTGGTTGGATGATACCGCGTTTCTCACCAGCTCTAGAGTCTTAGAGACGCTATCAGCAAGTCCGAGATTCTGATAGACAGGGACACCCTGCGCCATGTGCACCTTGGGCATCCTGGTTCCGGCGCCGTTCAAGAGGCCATGCAGACCGTAAGGCAGCAGGCCCTGTATTAATCGTAGCTGCAAGTTTGGATCGCTGAGGACCATCCCTGTCTGCCGCAAGTTCGCGATGATCGGTATCCCCGTGCTTTGTAAAAAATCGATATCCAGGACTTCCAGCGTCGACAGGTGCATGCTCTCCATCAATCGGCCCGTGCGCTGTAAAAAGCCAGGTAGTTCCTGGGCGGGCCAGCGTGAAGGAAACATATAACCCGCTCCACTCGGCCCGGCAATAAAATCATCATTGGCCGTAACTGTTCGATAGTAGTACGCGGCCAGACCTGGCGCTGCCTGTATCAGCGCTGGTGAGATAGTCCAGCCAATTGGAATCGAACCACGTGACGAGTCTCGCCAGAGCCGCAGCATGTGGTGTTGGATATACTGGAGATTGTCTCCATCGCTGATCGTGAACGAAATAGCGACCTGGTTAGCGGAAAGCGTTGGTACTGCTTCAGCCAATGGCGCTTCCCTGGCGCTTGCTGTAGAGGACTGCACACTCGTCCAGACCTCCAGGTTATAAAAATTATCGGTAGCCAGTACCGTTAAAGCAGCATCCGAAGTCAGGCTTACGCCGCTTCCTTCATCGATGAACCAGCCAAGATGGACAGCCCCAGGCGAATATTCTTTGAAAATCGCCTGCATCAGACCCCGCTCCGATTGGAAATTGTTGGTCACATCAGGAAGAAAGTTGCGCGAGTCGAGATAGTACACAAAGGTATTGGTTGCCACCAGAAATGAGCGTAGCCCGGCAGCATTCTTGGGGTCAAGTCCTGCAACAGCGTGAGATGAGCTATTTGGTAGAAGATTTTGCCGCGCCCAGTCATATGCTTGTAGTCGATTGTTCCATTGGTAGGTGCGTAAATCGGCGAGAATGGGAAGATTATAGGTCTGTTGCCAGTCCTGGGCTTGTGTGGGCGAGACGACAATACCGTCTCGCTGACCTGCCATTGTGGTAGCAATATTGATGCTATCACTGAAATCGGGATTATAGATAATCATACCCTGAATCGCAGTGCGATAGCCGATCAGTAAAACCGCGAGGATTCCATCGCCGTTAGCGACAGAAGTTTCTTGCGGTATTGAGCCAAGAGCTTCTTTAAGCCAGAAGACTTCTTCGTCGCTGGTGATGAGATAGACCTTCGATTGAGGCCGATTGATCAGGCCTGCCATTGTGACTGCACTCAGTTGCACTTCCGCTGAAGCTCCACGCAAATCAAATACGGTCAATGCTTGTGGCGCCTGGAATGCTGGTAAGATCCTATCGCCACTCCAATCGATGCCTTCGATTTCTCTTCGATTGCTCATGTTACCCCCTCATATCTGTAATGGCGCTTTTTTTGTTATGCTTTGCGCTTGTCAAAGCCATTGTAACACTATTTTAACGCATATACAGCTTCCATGAAGCAGCTTCCCAGGAATATCCTCTTGACCCCCTAGCTCAACTAGAGTATGCTACAATCTATAAAATACAGCGTAGATCCAAGCATGATCTATGGCTACTCATTTCCGTATGTAAGTCTTCTGAAAAGCAGTAGGGACTACAATGTCGTAGAGGCGACCTCGATAATCGCCCAAACCTGAGTCAGAAAGGACTCCAGTCATGTCTGAGAAAATGGTAACACCTGAGCTCTTCCGTCCCCCGGTAGATTTCCCTGACGTTCCCTATGACCACCTTTTGCGTGCCGCCGCGGGGCGAGCTCCTGAGCGTCCGGCGATCATCTATCACGATCTTATTCTCACCTATCGTGAAGTGGTATCTATGGTCAACTGTATCGCCAACGGCCTCCATAACCTGGGTATGGAAAAAGGTGATCGTATCTGCCTCTTTACGACCAATCGCCCGGAGTATACCGTTACCTTCATCGCTGCCGCCTCGGTTGGTATCGTCGTCAGTCCAATGAATCCCGGCTATAAAGAGCGTGAAATCGCGTACCAGCTTGAAAACTCGGAAGCCAGGGCCATACTGATCCAGCGTGAACTCCTGCCTTTGCTGCAACTCGTTTTAAGTCAGAAATCATTTCCTCACCTGAAACATATCCTGGTAACAGGCAATCATGTTCCCGAAAGCATGCCAGAAGCCATTCCTTTCGCCAGGCTCATGCGTGAATCCTCGCCCAAACACCCCCCACATGTTGAAGTTAGCGCCGACGACCTGTTAGCTCTGCCCTACTCTTCAGGTACCACCGGCTTTCCCAAGGGGACTCTCCTCACTCATCGCAACCTGGCATCCAACAACCTGCAATTTACGACCGCTCTTGGCACGAGCATTACCGATGTAGCTCTGATTTTCCTGCCCTTCTACCATATTTACGGCGTCATGTTAACTGGGGGATTCCTGGCTTGCGGTGGCACACAGGTCATCATGGAACGCTTCGACCTGCTTCAGTCGCTTGAGCTGTGCGAGAAGCACGCCGTGACGTACTACTTCGCAGTTCCGCCCATCGTGCTGGCCCTTGCCAACGCCCCTGTCGATCTCAGTAGGATGAAGACGGTCAAATATGTCTTCACGGGAGCCGCGCCGCTGCCGCTCGATCCCGCTCGTAAGCTGGAGCAGAAAGCAGATATCAAGGTCGTACAGGGCTATGGTATGACCGAGGCATCCCCCCTTACCCATGCCCAACCAGCCGACCCTGCGCTCGTTCGTCTAGACAGCGTCGGTTTGCCCGTACATAACACCGGACAGAAAATAGTCGATATCGAGACCGGTGAGCGCGAATTACCTACCGGCGAAGACGGAGAGATCATTATACGCGGGCCTCAGGTCATGCAGGGCTATTGGAAAGCGCCCGAGGAGACCGCGCGCGCCTTGCGCGACGGTTGGCTCTACACCGGTGATATCGGTCATGTAGACGCCGATGGCTTCACCTATATCGTTGATCGTAAGAAAGAGATGATTAAGTACAAGGGCTTCGGTATAGCTCCCGCCGAACTGGAATCCCTCCTCATGGAACATCCAGCTGTCCTGGATTCTGCCGTCATTGGCATTCCCGATGATGAGGCCGGTGAAGTTCCCAAGGGCTTCGTAGTCATACGAAAAGGCTTCGATGTTACCCCCGAAGAGATTGTTGCCTTTGCCAATGGCAAGCTGGCAGGCTATAAAAAGATACACAGCGTCGAATTCATTGAAGCTATACCCAAGGTTGCCTCCGGCAAAATCCTGCGCCGCGAACTAAAAGACATGGAAAAGGCTCGCAGAGCAGGAGAGCTCTAATAAAAGAGAGGACGACCAGCTGGCCTGGTCGTCCTCTTACCTTTGCACCATATATTCCGGGATGATATTTACAACCCCATCAAAAACAGTCCTCGTGCGATAGCTTCGCCCGCCAGCGCACACACCACCACCAGGTAAAGCATACCTGTAGCAGATTGGAACGAGCGGTCGCGTATCAACTTCCAGGCGATACCCCCTAAAATCAGTGGGATCACAAAACTCACCAGGATACGCAGCCAGCCAATAGCATCCGTACTCAAAGGTGTTACTACCGGCGTGCCTGCGGGTTTGGTTTGAGTGTGTGATGGAGATGTTGTTGCAGTAGCCGTCGCGGTAGCTGCTGGCGTTGTCACAGCTATGTTGCTGGCATGTGTTATGGTTGGGCCTGCCGTGAAGGCAAAAATCACCTGAGCCAGCACTCCCAACAGCACCAGTGTTGTCGCAAACAGTAACGGTTTCTCCGAAAGTGCAGGCGTTACCAGGTACCAGTGTCCCAGCCACATCGCAGTCATCACTCCACCTAGCGCCAGTGCAGCCGCAAAGAAGCTGGCCACAGTAATCGCCCCCCCAATATTTGAGGATGCAATGGGTCGGTAGATCATCGCCATCACGAACAGTGTCGTCAGGCCAGCCAGCACTGTTAACCCTCCACTGATCAGGCGCAGCGAGCGTGTTGGAGAAGAGCGCTTTTGCCCTTCCACCTTCGTAGTCTGACCATCCTCCTTGGTTCCTTGACCATCCACACCAGCTCTCTTGTCCAGCCAAAGGAAGAGATTATATGGCAGCATCAGGAGCAGGAAGAGCAGCAGGGGAAGCGATTCATAGCCAGTCCAGGCTTTATCAAGCTGTGGAAAGCTATTGAGCAAGCCCGGAGTTGAAAAATTCTGCTGAAACAGGTAGGTAAGTCCTGTCAGAACTATATAAATAAGCCCATAAGTAATCAAAAAACTGCGTTTGACTTCATTGCGCCAATCCAGCACAAAAAGTACCGTAAAAGCTCCTATCGAAAGTTCACTCATTACGATGAACAATACAAGCGGAAGCGTCTGTAACATACAATGTTAGTCCTTTTAGCGAATCGTTTAAGAAGACAGGGATCCGTAGGGAAAACCTTTCCTTGTCGTTAGAGATTATACATCTGAAGGGAGAGTGAGGCAAACGGGTAACAGATAGCATGGAGTGCTTGTTGCACGTGTGGAGTGAGTGCATTGGTGTAAACTTGTCCCATGAACATCGTTGTCTCCTGTCTGTTAGGGTATTCTGCGTAACTGATCAAATTTTGCCAGGGTGGCTAAGTCGTTTATCAGAGGTGGGCATTGGTAGCTGTAGAATATAGCGAATGGAGAGTCTAGGATGGTTTTAAAAGTGCGAGGATAGTATTGAGTTGTTCCTCAATACGTGTCAAGCGCTCCTTAACGTCGCTCATATTCTGTCTCAATTCCTGGGTGATCCCGATCTGATCAATAGTCAACCCTTTAACCATTGTCAGTTCATATGCGATGTTCTGTAGGACTGGTCGATATTCCATGGTCGTTTGCTCTAAGGCTGTAAGTCTCTCTTCTTGTGTTGGCATAGAGTTGCCTTTCACTAAACATCTGGCTCATAGGCCAGTTCTATTATATCCTATAACCATTTGCTTGACTATACGGATTGGTACCTACTACAGGGCTTCGTAAAAGTTGAGGAGGCTCTGCGCAGTTGTCTTGAGCAACCAGGAAAACCAGGCCCCAAACCGCGTAGAGCTAAGAAACCAGGAGAAACGTCCTCTCATAACAATAGCTATGGTCATCCTCCAACTCCTCTCATATACAGCCAGGAAAAGCCGACGCATACAGCTGTGTCGATAGCATCGGAACAGTACGACTCAGTGCTGTGACCACAAGCACATCATAGCCTTGCTCGGACGGGAAACGCCTCGTGTGATACGTTATCTTCCTCGCATCCAGGATTTTCAGTAGTGCTGGATGTGTGTCATCATGTTGCACGAGCGTTAACATAGCAGGGCGATCAGCTTGCAGAAGGTCATAGGTATAGAGAGGGATACGACCGAGACCGTAATGAGAAATAATTAACCGTGGATCGGTCATGATTATACCTGCATTGGTCTTGAAAATAATCGGGTTGCCAATCCAGGTGATAGCCCACGCGTAATGAACATGTTCCTGTTGCAGGTAGGCAATAATCGCATCGTTATTCGCTGGCGCTGTAGTGCACGAAGCCGATTGAAACGTAGCACCAGCATCGGTCAGTTCATATGTCGATGCCTGGACCCCTATATAAGAGAGTAGTACAGCAAATAAGACAACCTGCGCTATCATTGTGATGCGCGGGCTCGCCTTCGACAATACGCTGCGTTGCGTGTTTCCTGCTTGTTCCTCTTCATTGCGCGGCCGCCTCTTCATGAATTTGGCTAGAGACGTGTATGCAAGTGTAAAGACCGCAGCGAAAAAGAAAGGCAGTACCAGCATGATGGGAGCAGCGTAACGTCCAGCGATATCATGTTGCAACGATATCAATCCTGCCGTAGCGATTATGGATGTGCAGAATGCTATGGAGACACAGACCGCGTAAAGCAACGGCAGCGCGACAAGTTGCCGGATGCGCAAGAGTTGTGGATGATGCCAGAATAGGGAAAGCAAGAACAGTAAACATGACGCACATAGACAAAAAAGCCCCAGGCCCAATGTCAATGTATGGATTGTGGTCAGGAGTGTATTCTCTCCGGGCAATGCTCCACCGATCGTACGCGGAGCTGCATAATGTAGATAGAAAGAGAGTTGATCTTTGAACAAGGAGAGGCGATCGTGATAATAGGGCTTTAAAAGTGAATTGAGCGTTCGTAAATCCCCCAACTGTAGCACAAAGGTGAAGTTCGCCCAGTGGTGGGTAAGCCCCCAACGTATTGCCGGGGCCATGCCAATGAGACACGTGGGTACGGCTACAAGAACAAGCAATAACCGCTTGAGAAACGAGCGCAGTGCAGGCCGAAAGTCTGCTTGATTTTGACTGTCCAATTGAGCAAGTTCCACTATGCAGAACGCCACAACCCAGATAGTCGCCGCGAAAACGGCGGTGAGGATGAGCGGATTGACCCAGAAACCGAAACCAATGATAAAGCCGATACCTGCCCAACGCCATCCCAGCTCTTTATATGATGCGCCTGCTCGCAAGCGCCTCGTCACTCTAAAGACAGAGAGGAACAGCAAGAGTATAAGCACAAACGTTTCGACATAACCACCCAGCGCGCGCATTTCAACCACCGTGTCATAGAGCGGCGGTACGGCTGCTATGAGCGCAGCAATCGTCTGAAAGAGCTGCTGGGCGAATGGAGAAAGATGCGCAGCGTCCGCCAGAGCCCCGGCCAACCTCCATGTCAGCCAGACCACGAGCAGCGAAAGCAGTATCGGTTCGGCACGCAACATCCACACAGAGGGACCGGCAATGGCGAAGAGAATCGCCATCAGGTAGGCCTCCAGGCTGCCCATATAGACCTGACCATAAAAGTAGTAGGGATGTTCCCCACGCAAAATATGCTCAGCCTGGATACCCACCACGGCCTCGTCCCCATCGATAATCCCATGTGTGTGGTGGGCTGACCAGATTCGTATGCCTAAAGCGAAAAGCAGGCAAAGCCAGAGTGGCGATAGTATAACAGTTTGCCAACGATTTTTTTGGATTATACTGGTTATTTGTGAATGCCCCTTCTGCTGTGACAGATTCAACATTTTGTTCTTTAAATACGCATCTAAAGTTGCAAAATCCTCTAGCTCGATTGTTTATTCACTTATCGTATCATACGGCTGATTTTCTACTCGGTAGTCAATAACCAGCATCGCAATACCTCAGCAACGCTCCATGCCTGTGCAAAACATCCCGCCGGTGTATAAGGTGGCTCTGGTTCCGCAGCCTCACTGATCGTCCCCAGGCATGTAGTCCATAATTGCTTGATGATCGGCTGCAGTAGCTCGCGTACAGCACTTAGATCATTGTTTAAGCGCAGGTGGACATCTATATACGGCCCGATTAACCATTGCCATACCGTACCTTGATGATAAGCCGCATCGCGTTCTTTGCGATTCCCTTTGAATTGAGGATGATACTTCGGGTCATCAGGACTGAGTGAGCGCAAACCAGCGGGCGTGAGTAAATGTTCGGTTACCCTCTGCAAAATAGCCTGGATCTGAGCATCAGTGAGGAGGTCACGCGTCAGTGACGCGGCAAATAACTGGTTAGGGCGCAGCGAAGCATCGTTTTTCCCGGCTGTCCCCTCCACATCGACCACGTCATAGAGATGGCCTCCCTCTTCGTACCAGAAGCGTGCGGCAAAATTCTGGCGGACCTGGGAACGCAATTGACCGTACAGCGTCGCGTCTGTGGAGAGACGTACCGCCCAGCTCTCCATAAGACTGAGGGTATTGTACCAGAGCGCGTTGACCTCTACTGGCTTCCCACGACGCGGTGTAACAACCAAATCGTCAACTTTCGCATCCATCCACGTCAGTTGTACCCCTGGCGCCCCGGCATGTAGTAAGCCATCTCGCGGATCGATACCAATACCATATTTTGTTCCCCGTACATGCCAGTCAATAATACTACTGAGCGTCGGGAAGAGCTCTTTCAACAGAGGCCAATCCCCCGATGCCGTAAGGTAAGTATGCAATGCATGGAACATCCACAACGTTGCGTCCGCTGTATTATATTCGGGAGCTTCACCAGTGTCGGGAAAACGATTCGGAATGAGCCCATCTTGAGTGAATGATGCAAAGGCCCTTAGCAAACCTTTCGCCTCACTATACCTTCCTGTGCTCAACAGCAATCCTGGCAGCGAGATCATACTGTCTCGTCCCCAGTCAGAGAACCATGGATATCCGGCGATCACCGTTTTTCTATCGGGTGTCAGGCGGAAAACCGGTTTCCCTTTCTTCATTCCCGCCGTCTGTTCAGGGCGAGCCACAATAAACTGATCCGCTGCAACAACCAGTCGGGCTAATACTGGATCCTGCTGAGGAAGGTTGACTGCTGAGCTATTGGCTACTGCCAGGAGTTGCTGCTTGCGGCGATGATGACGCAGTAAAGCCTGAGTCACACTGTCTTCGTGGTGTGCCCCAACAAACTCGCCGAACGGCTCAGGCTCGGCGCTAAGTACCAGTGTCGTCCGCATTCCAGGGGTAAGTTGTATTCGGAAATATCCCGGCTGATACACATCCTCGTGATCAGGAAGTCCTCGCTCTCTTTCGCGACGATGGAATACGTTCCAATACCACTCGCCAGTTGGAGTGAAATGTGCTGAGGGTCCTGCGATCATCGTAAGAGCGATAGCGTCCTCATTGGCACGTACCCGACAGTACTCTCCCTCGTTTTCCACCAGGAAATGCCAGTCGGGTGATCCCTGGGTCGCGCTGTGATGATCGCGATAAACGCAGAAAGGGTACAACGCCAGCGTCAGTTCATCGGTTCTCCTTTCACTACCTTCGTCGAATGCTCCATGCAACATATACTGCACATATGTCGTATTCTGTCCATACTCCATCCAGATGCGCTTTTCAAGTGTCAGCATACCTTCCAACTCATATGTAAAACAGGGAATATCTCCTTCAAGCGCGACCTTCGCAAGATACTTATACCCTTGAGGATCGATAGTACCATCCTGATACTCATTCACGCCCAGTTTCAGCGTGAGCCCATCGGGGAAAGTAACCGTCTCATCTATTTTCGTCACCAGCACGGTGCGTTCGACAGGGGGTCGTAGTGCCGCCACCAGGAGACCATGATAGCTGCGCGTTGTCGCTCCCTCGATCGAACCGGCCGCATATCCACCCAGGCCGTTTGTGACGAGCCATTCACGGTCAAGCCCTACCTGCACATTTGCGCAACTATCCCGCTCTACATATAAATTCCATGCATTGGATGGCACTTGCCCTCTCTCTCCCGTATCCTGTTCGCTTACCATAAGATAAATTCCCCTGGTGTTTCTAGCGGCGTTTTCTGCAGCCAGGTCACCACCTCGGAAGCCATGAAGCTCCAACTACCCAGCCAAAGCCGTTTTCATCCGTTGCAATGCTGCCTCAATTCGCTCTACGGGTACGGTGAGAGAAATCCGCACATAGTCTTCCCCAGCATCACCAAAATTAGTACCTGGTGTCACAAAAACACCCGTTTTGTCAAAGAGCCAGTTGGCGAAATCTCGTGATGTGAATCCCCTGGGTACTGCGGCCCAGACATAGAGACCTGCCCCTGGCGTTTGCGTGCGCATACCGATAGCATTACATCCTGCCACCAGTACATCGCGACGTTGCCGGTATATCGCGTTCCGTTGCTCTATCCAGGACTCTGGCAATTGGAGCGCCTCAATCGCCGCGTACTGCACAGGTCGGAACATTCCACTGTCAATATTGCTTTTCAGGCGACTTACCGCCTCGACCAGTTCAGCATTGCCCACTGCCATGCCTACACGGAATCCCGCCATATTATACGTCTTACTCAGGGAATGTAGTTCAACTGCTACTTCGCTGGCCCCGGGAATTTGCAGGATACTCATAGGACGAAAATCGTCAAAGTAAACTTCCGCGTAGGCCATATCATGAATTATGGCCAGGTTATGGCGCTGAGCAAATGCAACAACCTCTTCAAAAAAGCGTCGGTTGGCACATGCTGCGGTCGGATTATTTGGATAGTTTAGCCACAGCAGGCGCGACTTTGCCAGCACATCCTGTGGAATTTTATCCAGTTCCGGGAGATAACCATTCTCTTCCACGAGAGGCAGCATATAAGGTTCTGCCCCAACA
>MNIY01000183.1 GCA_001919995.1 Ktedonobacter sp. 13_1_20CM_4_53_11 | reverse complement strand
TGATGAGGTTTTTGCACAGAAGAGGACGGAGAACCAGTTTAATGGTGAGATTTACACAGAAGATCCGGCAGCATAGCTGCGAATAAGAGAAGCGCTTGCTACTTTCGCTCGATCCGCTGTTCAAATGCTTTCACAAAGCCATCCGCTGCCCCTTCCTGGTAGTCGAAGAAGAGGTATGGCTCGATGAGCTCCAGCTCCATGAGCCGTATGCCTTTGGCGGTTTCGACAAAGTCCAAGCGGGCGTAGAGGACGTCTTGCTTGCATTGAGCATACACCCGCTCGACTCTTGCCTTTTGCTCTGTGCTGAGCGTCACGGCGTGCTCGGTGCCGCCCAAGTCATAGTTCGTCCTAAATTCACCGGTCTTGGGTACTTTGACGACGGCATGACTGAAGTGGTTGTTGAAGAAGACGGCCGACGTTTCGCCTTGAGCAATCTCAGGGATAAACTCCTGCACGAGCACCTCACTCGACCGCAGCAGCCGGCGGTACTGCGCTTCGGATTCTTCGCTGGTCTCTCCTCTGACCACTTTCATGACCCCTTGGGAAGAAGCGCCATAGCAGGGCTTGATGACAACCTGGTCGCAGGATAGTGAACCGCTCGTTTCCTGCAAGGGTCGAGCGTCACTCCGACTGACGAGTGTCGTTTCCGGCACGGGCAGCTCCATGGACTGCAGGTCCAAGAGGTACCGTTTGTGGGAGTTCCAGCGGACAATCTCAGGCGGATTATGCACCGTGACGCCTAGAGCTCCTAGCTTATCCAGCCAGGAGTAAAACTCCTCGACTTTGCGGTGGTAGCCCCAGCAGCAGCGAATGATGATGTGGCCGAATTGCCCCCAATCGACGGACGGGTCATTCCATACAGCGGGTTCAGCATCGTATCCGGCCTTGCTGAACGCTTCGAGCGGCAGCACCTCGCCTTCAAGAAGGTTCGGATACTCCTGGTTGGTGGCAAGGGCGATGTGCATTGTTCTTCCCTCATGTTGTGCTGGCGATTGGCTCAGGCCCGATCAAGAGCTTGCCGGCACTGTTTGATTTGTCTGTCTCTCTTGCAGCTCAGCTGCAACCATGCACGTAAATATATCCGCCAATTGGCCTATCAGTGTGATTCTGACGAAAATGTCAACGCCAACCCCAATTTGGTTCTCAGTCAGGATGTGGTGGGCAAAACTCATGATTGTTTGCTTGTCCTTCATGATCGGTCTACAGGCCGGACACGGCAGAGCGGGCAGGACGATCTCCCTGCCCTCTTCATCATAGCATAGATAAAACATATGAATAAGCGGTTATTAGAAAGCGCACGATGAGGATGTAATGCTGCGTGGAAGGACGATCCTACTCAAACCCCTGTAATGGCTACTTGGGTCATCCGTCCAAAAAATAGGCCCTTCGAGACGGAGAAAGAACTTCATCCTTTGCTTGCAAACACAGGAGGGTTGGGGTACAATCAGACGTCGTCAATAGCATCCTCATGCTCAAATGACGAAACTCTCACGTAATGGAGAAGTTTTTGTTATGGCTCGTGTTGTGACCTCTCTCCGGCGGCTGAAGGATGGCTGCTTACATGCGCTCTCCGCTCGCTTTGCTCGTTGGACGAAACCGCTCAGGCTCTCCTTGTCGCTGCAAACCATGGCAGATCTTGGCCGAAGCAAGTCCGAACTGATCGCGGAAAATGCCCTCTTGCGCCAGCAACTTATTATCCTCAAACGGCGGGTGAAAAGACCACCAGTCACCAGGGCCGATCGTATCCTCCTCGTTCTGCTGGCAAAGCTCGTTCGTACCTGGCAGCAAGCCCTCTTGATCGTGCAACCAGACACACTTCTCAGGTGGCATCGGAAGCTCTTTCGCTTGAATTGGCAACGGAAGTCAAAGGCCGCTTCTCGCAAGCCCAAGATCGCCGAGGAAACGATTGCCTTGATCCGAGAAATGGCGACGAACAACCGACTCTGGGGCGCTGAAAGGATTCGGGGGGAATTGTTGAAACTGGGCCTTCGTGTATGTAAACGTACCGTCCAGAAATACATGCGAGGAGTTCGCAGACACCAGCCACGCGGTCAGAAGTGGTCGACCTTTCTGCGTAACCACGCCGCTCAGGTCTGGGCCTGCGACTTCTTGCAGGTGACTGATCTGTTCTTTCGACCGCTCTTCGCGTTCTTCGTCGTAGAACTCAAGTCTCGCAAGGTGATCCACGTGGGCGTGACTCGATGCCCAACGGATGCCTGGGTGGCCCAACAACTGCGAGAAGCGACGCCTTATGGGCAAGTACCCAAGTATCTGATCTGTGATCACGATAGCAAGTTTGGATCCTGTTTCCGCCGAGTGGCGAAGACCAGTGGCATCAAGCTGCTCAAAACGCCGGTTCAGGCGCCACGAGCCAACGCCATCTGCGAACGCTTATTGAGAAGTGTGCGACAAGAATGCCTCGACCATCTGTTGATCTTTCAGGAGAAGCAGCTCCAACGTGTTCTGAATGAGTATGCGGTGTACTTCAACCGGGCACGACCGCCTCAAGGGATTGGGCAGCAGATACCTGAACCGAGCCGATCAGCTCTTTCCTCTCAGGATGCAGGGAACAAGGTAATTGCTTTTCCGGTCATGGGTGGGCTGCACCACGACTACCACTGGGCAGCCTGAAGTGGGACCACGTGGGCAAGTGTCCAGCTAGTGGACGAGGTCCATCTAGCTGATAGCTCATGGCTGAAGAGGTCTGTGGCAGACCTCATATGGAGCCTTTGCATGCCTTCCCTGATGGTTTGCTGCCTATCCACGCCTGTTTTCTCTGGTCCACGAGTACCATTCCCCTGCCATTTCGATGGCCGAGGGCCACCTAATCACGAGGAAGAGGCGAGCGGTGAAAGCCTAAGAGGCTTCTTTTACGAACGGATGTCCTAAGTACCAATACAGGAATGCGCCCCTCGCACGGTAAACCGGCGCCTACGATTTGGCTGATCTTGATCGATAATATTCATTATCGGCCGTCCGCCCGCTCCCCCAGCTCTTCACGCTATTTCCTGAAGACTCCTTCAAAGCTTCTGCCTCGGGCCATATAGAGAACGGTTCCCCAGAAACAAGTTAGGGTTGCGAAGAGGAGAACTGTAGGATGTCTTTGCCACCGGCACCGGTGATGGTCATGGCATTTGCTGAGACGAGCAGTGTTTCTGCATGCGAGAGGGCTTGCATGTAGCGGTTTTCTTGCACTCCCTCCGGGCCGAGGCAGCCGACCGCGGTCATAGCAAAATCCTGAAAGCGTATCTGTGAGTTTTGTTGCTGGTACGTGGCCTGGTAGCTGTTGCATCCACTGTTGCCAGTGATGGTATGAGATGGCTCGTGAAAGGTCAAGGTGACAGCCACGTTGGGGATCAACTGGTGTGTCTGACCGTTGACTTGTAGGGATGTCAGGGTCCAGAGCACACCGGAGGGCGAAGCAGCAGGGGGCGAGGCAGTCATCCGAATCAAGATTACTCCCAGGGCGATCACAAGGCCGAGAGCGGCAAGACTGCCAATGATGAGCACGTTCCGATGTCTCATAAAAAAGTACCTCATAAAAAGCACCCTTTCCCTTCTTCCTTTAATGGTGCATTCGCTAACTCCACGAGACCGGTAGGGCCCGATTTATCGGCCATCAAAGGGGCAGCGACTAATCTCGGAGCTTCCATCAAAGAAGGAGGGTTTGCGCCCAGGGCCTGTGAATGATTGTTACGGTGAAGCAGCCCCACCAGGGTGACCGCGAGGGTGCGCCCTGGTAGTCTACAGTTTGCGTCTGCGTAACCTGGCGCATAATCCCGCCTCTCCCGATCAATGCTCTCCCGCCGCTAGCCGGTGAACCCCGCCGGGATAGCGTGCATGCCCAGGAGGAGCGACAGCTCGCCGCCGTGGAACAGGTCGTGCTCCATGACATGCCAGACGACCCAGGCGCGCGACAGGTCAACGCGTTGGCCGTCCCAGTCGTCGGGGAAGGTCTGTCGCATCTCGTCGGGACTCCAGCGTGACAGGCAATCCGCCATGAATTGCCAGGTGCGGTCGAGTCCCTCGGCCAACTCGGCAGCGCTCGGGATGAGTGCTCCCAGCTTCAGTGCAGCCTCGTTCCAACCTACGTACACCTGCATGCCCTCGCCGCCATCCTCGCCCAGGAACTCGGCGAACCAGAAGGCCCGGCAGCCGACGATATGCAGGACATTCTCGCCGATAGAGCGCAGATCAGGTGTCGCGCGAAGCGCAAGCTGCTCAGCCGTAAGCGGCGCGATCGCCCTTTTGATCTCGTCCTGGAACGCTTTCCACGAAGTGTAGAACGTCGTCAGCGTGAAATTGTCTTCAGCCATGTATCGAATCTCCTTGTCTGGCTAGTGTATGCCAATGTACATCTTTTCTCACAGCTTAGTGGTGCATTCGGCAAATTTATAGATGAGCATCAAGGGCCGATAATGAACATTAACAAATTAATCCGGTCATAACCCGACATAACGCAGCAAGTCAGGAGAAGGCCGATCATACTGGATCAGCCACTCTTCGACGCGCACTTGCAAGTCCTTCCAGCGGCTACTGTAGCGATGCAAGTGCAAGATCTCCTGTTTGAGTTTACGCCACACCTTCTCGATAGGGTTGAGCCAGGGAGCATAGGTTGGCAAAAACACCAAGGTGATCTTGCTGCTCTGCAGCGCAGCCAGCACATCGGGTTGAAAATGCACCGGCCAGTTGTCCAGCGCGATGTAAATGCGCTGCGCACGCTCATAGCGCGCTTCCACCGCTTGCAGATAGCGCAGAAAGGTCTGGTGATCAAAGGCGCTGCGTTGCCAGGTGATCAAGCGTCCGGTGTAAGCATCCAAACAGCCAGCAATGCGCCGCGAGGTATTGTAGCCGATGCCTTGAGCCGCCAGTGGCGCATCGCTACCCGCCGTCGCATAGTCACAGAAGACCGTGGGACAGCGATAGTAGGTTAATTCATCCTGATAGAGCAACACGAAGCTGGTGGGGTCCTTTAAGACCTCTTGCCAAGCGCTGCGTAAGCGAGCACTCTTGACTGGGTAGTCCGGATCAGGAGAATGCACATAGCGCCTGCCACGCTTATAGGCGATGTGCAAGCGATCCAGCAGTTGGCAGATGCCAGGCAGGCTCAAAGAGGAAAGCCAGGGCACGGTTTGCCGCAACCCCTCAAGCCACCAGCGACTGCGTGAGAGGCCGAAGCACTCCGGGCTCTGGTGCACCGTTTCTGTCAAGTCAGCGACGGCCAGCTCCAGATCTTGCGGGGCCTGCACAGGGGGAAAAAGCGGGCTTGCGCCCGCGTCCTGCCTGCACCTGCAACCCCTGGACTCCTCCCTCTTCATAGCGGCTGATCCACTGGCTGATCGTGTCGGAGCGCCTGGGCTTGAGCAGCCCATGCAGAGCCACCTGAAGCATCGAGAGCCCGCTTGCCACTTTCAAGATGGCTGCAGCCCGCTCACGCATGTAGGCTTTCTTGTGGTGGTCACGCACTCCTTGTCATTCTTCGGTTTGTGCTGCTGTCAAGTGAATGCAGCGTGGCTGGGCCATGATCGTGGCCTCCTCAGAGAAGTCGGTTTTCTCTGAGGATACCATTACCGGATTAATTTGTTAATGTTCATTATCGGCGATGGCCACGAGGGAATTGATACACGCTCCGCAAGCTCCGCTGAGGGCCCTACAGAGTCCATAGATTTACCGAATGCTCCACTTTGCACAAAAAGCGGTGAGAAGCCGCTGTCTTACTTTCCCTTTCCGGTACGTTGAGCAAAATTCCCCTGGTGGGATGTCACCAGGTGTAGCCGTAGATGCTTCCTGTACTCTAGCACTGTGAGCATGACAATAAAACAGTCGAACACGGTGAGAGCGATCAGCCCAACCGAGATATGCAAGATGAGGCGATATATCTGGTAGAGAATAAAAATCCCCAAGAACCCGATCATCCAGGGATATGCCCAGAGTTGTTCTTTGAGCAAAGCGGCCACAAGAACAATCTTTACGATCCCATGCACCAGTAAATACGCCGCCGCAAACAGTGTCACCGAAGCAGTCAGCGTATGCGCATAGGCCACGAGGTGCGTGGCGATAAAATCCTTTGGATCTTGAGATAACTCATGCTGAGTTAAGAGCATGCTGCTGCTGCTGATCTGCTTCGGCGACACCAGTAACAGAAGCACGCCGCCGACGAGTTCCAGCAAACCATCAAGCCCTTTCAGGATAAGACTGGTGTCAAATATCCGATCAAGGAATGAAAGCCGAGTACCCTTTCTTGTTGTGCTCATGGGTCAATGATATAACAATGGGTCAATCCCAATACGGCCCGATCAACTGCTTGGATTGTCTTCCACCTCAAAAATTCGGTATGCTTACTAATGAAGCGCAAAAAAGGAGACGAGAACTTGCGGTCCATAAACAGGCTCCAGACAGGAGAGAACTATGGCAGTCGAAGCAAACAAGCAAAACGATGAAGCCGAAATCCAAAGGCTACTTGACAATGGGATCAGAGCGCTTCATGACAGGAACATCGAAGGCGTCATGTCTATGTACGCACAAGAGGTCGTGACGTTCGACATCGTGCCCCCGCTGCGCCACATAGGAGCAGATGCACTAAGGAAACTTTGGGAAGAGGTATTCTCCGTCTACCAGGGCCCGATCTACTATGAAATTCACGACCTCAACATCACGGTGGGTGATGACGTTGCATTCATCCACAGCCTCAACCGGATAAACGGAACCTTGAACACAGGGCAGAAGACCGATCTCTGGCTGCGTTGGACCGCCGGCTTTCGTAAGATCAACGGCAAGTGGCTGATTGTGCTCAATCACAACTCGGTGCCTGCCGACCTGGCGCATGGTAAAGCGGTGCTGGACCTCAAGCCATAGCGCTAGAGGCAAGGTTCCTTTCTCTCACCATTGACATGTGTCACAAATACGAACACTGTTTCGTCTCGTGTATGAATTGAGAGTGGAGCAAAAGGAAAGAGTTCCCAGATCAAGGAAAGGATAAGGAAATGAAAGTACTGATTGCGGGCGCAACGGGCGCTCTGGGTGTGCCCCTGGTGCGCGCCCTTATCGCAAGCGGGCACCAGGTGCTTGGAATCACACGAACCCCGGGGAAATCCAGCGTGCTGACCACCCTGGGCGCCCAGCCTATTGTCGCCGATGTGATGGACCGCGAGAATCTCCTGAGAGCCGTTTCTGGGCAGCGGGCTGATGCGGTTGTGCATGCGCTGACTGCTCTGCCGAAGAACGGTCCGATGCGCCACCGCGATATGTACCAGACTGACGCGCTGCGCGATGTGGGAACCACGCACCTGCTGGCCGCAGCACGTGAAGTGGGCGCCCGTAAGATTGTGGTCGAATCCCACGCCATTGGGTATGGCTTTGGCAACTGGGGCGATATGCTCCTCACGGAGGAACAGCCCTTCGCCCCGCTCGGACGCGGAAGTGCGCTGGAACAGCACCTGGCGGGCTTGCGCTCGATGGAGCAACAGATCTTCGAGGCGACGAGCGCCGGCTGGATTGAGGGCGTTTCGCTCCGCTACGGATCGTTTTACGGACCAGAGTCGACTGCTCCGCTCATTGGTCTGTTGCGCCGCCGCAGTTTGCCACTGCCGTCAGGAGGACAGACGTTCATGTCCTGGATTTACATTGAGGATGCCGCTGCTGCCATAGTAGCGGCGCTCGAACACGGGAGAGCAGGGCAGGCCTATAACATCGTGGACAACGAGCCGGTGCGCTGGCATGACTTCATGACCGAGCTTGCCCGGGCAGGTGGTGCTCCGGCCCCCTGGTCTATTCCGCGTTGGGTGCTCCGGCCGGTAGCTCCCTTTGCTGAGATCGTCATGGCAGAGACCTCAATACGTGTTTCCAACACCAGGGCCAGGTCCGAACTGGACTGGGTACCGGGTGTGCCAACCTATCGAGAAGGAATCCAGAGGATTGTCCAGACGTTAGACGGCGTCGCGCCGGGGAAGGCCGACCGCGTTGAGGCGCGGACGGCATTGTAGAGAAGAGGTGTGGTCAAAGGTGGCCACACCTCTTCTCTTTTCTGGAGGGAGCAAAACAGGCGAGGGTTTGATATTGCTCACAGAAAACGTTGCATGCGAATTCAACGCCGCCATAGAATATGATAAAGAACAGGGAAGATGTGCCAGGGATAAAGCATCACGTGAAGAATCCAGAAAATACAACGCAGATCTTCAACCAGTACCGGGCGCTGC
The DNA here is from genome assembly GCA_001919995.1 of Ktedonobacter sp. 13_1_20CM_4_53_11. The sequence continues at coordinate 5,822 of MNIY01000183.1, read as the reverse complement.
TCTTTTCTATTGCCTATCGTATGCTGTGCAACGCCACGGATGCCGAGGATATTGTGCAGGAGGCCTTTGTGCGCTGGCTGCAGGCCAGTGATGGAGAGATCCAATCGCCCAAAGCCTTCCTTTCGACGGTAGTCACGCGCCTGTGTATCGACCAGTTGCGTTCGGCGAGGGCGCGGCGCGAACTCTACGTTGGCCCCTGGCTGCCCGAGCCTCTCCCAACGGACCAGCGGCAAGATCTGACCGAGACGGCCATTCTGGGCGAGTCGCTCTCCTTCGCCTTTCTGGTGATGCTGGAAAGCCTCGGGCCGCTTGAGCGCGCCGTCTTCTTGCTGCGCGAAGTCTTCGATTACGACTATGCCGAGATCGCGGCCATCGTGGGCAAAAGCGAGGCGTACTGCCGGCAGGTGCTGCATCGCGCACACCAGCACCTTGAGCAGCGCCGCCCGCGTTTCGAGGTCTCTCGCCAGCAGCAGGAACGCATTACCTCCCAGTTCCTGGATGTCAGCCTCGGTGGTGATATGCAAGGCCTGTTGAACCTGCTGGCAGATGATGTCGTTTTTGTCGCGGACAGCGGTGGCAAGGCCTGGGGCGGCCCCAAACCCGTTCATGGAGCCGATAACGTGGCTCGCGGTGTGCTTGGTGGTCGCCGCTTCCTGCCGCCTGGCATACAGGGCGGCATCGAAGAGGTCAACGGGCAGCCAGCCATCGTGGGATACGACGATGGCCGCCCTGTCATTGTCTTGCTCCTGGATATTGAAGGAGAGCGCATTCGCAACATCTACCAGGTTACGAACCCCGACAAGCTGCACGGCATCAGGACTGGCAACTGAACTACCTCGTTCCGGCAAACGCCACCATGATATAATGCTGTAGCAACCATAAGAGAAAGAGATTCATATGGAAGACAAGTCGGCTGCTCAGCAGATAGATGCCATACTCAAAAAGTATGATGATTGGCGGGGTGAGATGTTGACACGGCTGCGCGCTTTGATCAAGCAAGCTGACCCTGCCTTCGTTGAAGAAGTGAAGTGGAAAAAACCCTCAAGGCCCGAGGGAGTCCCCGTGTGGTCTCATGATGGAATACTCTGCTTTTGCGATACCCTCAAGAACGCCGTCAGGTTGACCTTCCCCAAGGGGGCTCAGATGAAAGATCCGCACAAGCTCTTGAACACACGCCTGGATAGCAAGATGGTTCGTGCTATCGACTTTCACGAAGGTGATACCATCAATGAAGCTACGTTAAAAGCACTCATTCTGGAAGCTGTGGGGCTGAACAAGTCACAAGCAAATGAGCCCTCATTCTATGAAAGCCCTCATTTATCATGACTTTTTAGCTTGTTTGTTGAGCACATACTGTACCGAAGGGCTGACTGCCTTATCCGTGCGGTGAATACAGCCATACCAACAGCAAGGTCGGCGCATGCCCTCTTTGAGTTCCGTGCACACCCGTTCAACGTGCTGCCTTCTGGTTTCTGGTTTTTTCACGGAGATCGCCCAGCAGATCCATTCATTGCGCGCCAGAGGCGTCAGATCCTCCCATGAGGCTCTCGCCTCCGCGTCAGCAGCGAGGGTGTTCCGTAAGTCCTCTGGCAAGTCGTGGACCACACCACCGGAGATGTCATTGTTGGTCAGAGTCATACGTCTATCCTACTACACAATAGCCCTCTCTCGCAAGGATTGCAGGGGCTAACGGCGTCTTCCATTGGTTGAGGCAGAACGCGGCCAATGCCTGTCTCGTGGCGACGCGACGCGAGCAGTTAGAACTGGTAGCGGGTTTGGCTGAGGCCTATGGCGAATGCGAAGACCCTGGTGGGTTTGACGGAGAACACGAGGTTCGCATCGGTGAGCACTCGTTGTTCGTCTTCATCGTAGAGGTAAAAATACCCGTTGCGTACCTGGTAGGGCCAGCTGCCATTCCACTTGGTCGCCCACACCGCGGCTACGCGTTCGAGCGCGTCCTGGTCGGTGATCCGCACGGCGTCGCCCTCAACCACCACGGTGAGTCCTTCTGTCTGGTTGCAGCCGGTCGTCAGAATGACGTGCGGGTTTCCACGCAGGTTGACAGTCTTCTGCGCGGTGTCGGTAGCGGTAAAGTGGATGGCCCCGTCGTGCCACACGGGAACGCACGGCGTGACGTGAGGGCGACCGTCGGCCCGTACTGTTGAGAGCCAGAACAGCTCGGCTGTTTCCAGCACCCGACGCGTCTCCTCCCATGGCGTGACCCCTCCGCGTGGGACGCCGTGTCGGGTGTCGAGTGTGGTGATGGGTTCGTTCATCTAAGAACTCCTTTCAATCGTTCCGTTTTTCCCCCGTTCGCGCGTGATGCGCGGTCGAAGCACGTGTGGGTCTGGGAATGCTCCTGGCGACCTCAGGGATGTCTGCGCGCCTCACACCGTGCTGGTTGGAATCGCGCCGGCACGCTCGTAATTCACGAGAATGACGCCAGTTGAGGAGACGGTGCTCTCCGTCACCTTGAACGCCGCTGGGATGGTGCCCTCGGCAAACAACCGTTTTCCACTGCCCAACGTCAGCGGATAGATCTTGAGCCAGAACGCATCGACCACATCATGCTTCATGAGCGTCTGAACGAGATTGGCACTTCCGTACACGTGCAAATCCGGCCCTTGCGTTTGCTTGATGTTGTTGATTTTTTCCACAATGTCTCCGCCTAAAAACACGGAGGGCTGCCATGCGTGAGAAGTGATGGTATTGGAGGCGACGTACTTGGTGGCTGGATTGACGCCCGGCCAGATGTCCGCATGGTGCGGCCAGTACGATGCCCAAATGTCAAAGGTTGTGCGCCCTAACAACAGATCAAATGGCATGTTCATCTGCCTCTTCATGACTGTTCCAAGCACATCGTCGGAATACGGAGCTTGCCACCCGCCATACGCGAAGCCACCACTGGGATCTTCACCTGTGGTGCTGATCAGGTGTGTTCATAGGTGTTTCCTTTCTTTTCTCTCCCTCTTGCATTCGGCATGACTGAGGGAGAGCGTAGATTTTCTTGCAATGTGCACGTGTATCTATTCTACGAGCCGAGAAAGAAAACGGCTATTCGGATGTTGCTTTAATCCTTGGCCTGGCTCTCGCCTGGGCAAAAGCCGATTTCCTCCTTTTCACCTCAAAAATCGTCGAACATTCTCGCCATTTACCACTCACCAAATGTGAGACAGAGCCACTTCGTAGGGCATTTACCACCTTGATAAGATCGAGTGTAATAAACTCCTCCTGGCAATTGAACCCTTGTGCTGGCTACTTAGGACATCCGTTCAGAAAATTGGCATGTTATGCACGATTGAACAGGCTTCCTTGCGAAACAGGTGAAATGCGAGTACAATCAACGAGGTTCATCCTGCTCGCACTCGTTTTCCAACGCGTCAATCTTCACGAAGGAGAGGTTCATTCATGCTGTCTCTGTTCACCTCAATCAAGCAACGAGTCTGTTATCATTTTCACCTGCTCCAAGAACGTGTGTTGCGTTGGATCAAGCCATCAACGACCTCGCTTGTGTTCGGTACGCTCGCCGATCTCACTAGAGGGAAATCCGAATTGCTTGCGGAAAATGCGCTGTTACGGCAACAGCTGATCATTCTTCGTCGCCAGATCAAACAACCGACATTCAGGAAGAGGGATCGGCTCAATTTAGTACTGCTGGCCAGGATGGTCCGAACATGGAAACAGGCCCTCTTCATTGTCCAGCCGGAGACCCTCCTTCGCTGGCATCGTGAGCTCTTCCGTTTGTTCTGGAAGCGCAAATCGAGGGCGCATTCGAGAGAGCCGCGGCTCTCGCTCGAAACGATAGCCTTAATCAAGGAGATGGCGGCAAATAACCGGCTCTGGGGAGCTGAGCGCATCCGAGGGGAACTCCTCAAGTTGGATATTCGAGTAAGTAAACGGACCATTCAAAAGCATATGAAGCTGGTTCGCCTCAAACGACCAGGTGGACAGAACTGGGCTACTTTCCTGCACAATCATGCCGCAGAGATCTGGGCCTGCGATTTTCTCCACATCCCAGACCTTTTCTTCCGCTCGCTTTTTGCTTTCTTCATCATCGACCTGAAATCGCGGAAGGTCATCCACATGAATGTGACCCGATCCCCCACCGATTCCTGGGTGGCGCAACAACTGCGAGAAGCGACTCCGTATGGAGAAAAACCACGCTATTTGATTCGGGATAATGACAGCAAATTCGAGTCGAGTTTTGCGCACGTGGCTACCACGAGTGGCATCAAAGTGCTACGAACGCCTTACCGGACTCCTCGCGCAAATGCCATCTGTGAACGCTTTCTTGGGAACGTCAGGCGAGAATGCCTGGATCACTTCCTGATCTTGCATGAAAAGCAGTGCTATCGTCTCCTCAAAGCATACGTGGTGTACTTCAATCACGCTCGACCGCATCAAGGGATTCAACAGCAGATACCAGTACCATCAGTGCTGTCTGCACCGCTGCGCAACTCGCGTGACAGGGTGATCTCCGTTCCCATGTTGGGTGGCTTACACCATGATTACCAAAGAGCAGCCTGAACCGTGGAAAGGCATTCACAAAGAGTGGGTGAAGCAGACTTGTTGTAATGGGGTGGGCCATTTCAAGGTTATTGCGTTACTTGTCCCGTTTTCTTTCCAAAAAACGAGGACAACGCTCGATCCTCTGCTTGGTTGCCGAGGCATCTGCGTAAATAATCGCTGAACATTGGCTTGTCTGTTCTTGATTTTCCTGGCAAGTGCATCTATCTCTTCATACTGCCAATAGGAGAGGGGAATCTAACTGTCACAATTCCTCGATTTTTCGAACGGATATCCTAAGTAGCCAGCACAGGAACTGGCGCACCAGTTGTGTCGGCCTCACGGCCCCTACTCCAAAAGCCAGGTGGCCAGAGCGTTGGAGATCGCCCGAGGAACTCTCTATCTCAAAGGCAAACAAGGGCTGAAGGATAAAAAGGTCGCCACGGCGATTGAAGAGTGGCATCAACAGGATGATACGATGGGACATCGGAAATTAGCGGTTCTGCTTAAGACAGGGAAGAACCGGGTCAAGCGCGTGATGAAGAAATATGGCATCGCAGCTCGTCGCAAAAAGAAGCGCTATGTCTATCCCGGCAAAGCTAGCAGTATTGCACCAAACTTATTACGTGATCCACAGACCCCAGCGGCTACCGAGGTCATGTTTTCCGATATCTTTGAGATTCATCTGGCGGATCGCACGAAAGTGCGTGGCTGTTTCGCGCTCTGGAAACGGACACGCCATTGCCTGTCGCTGGCGTTTGATTATCAAATGCGTGCGGATCTGGTGGTGTCCACCATCAAGCTCGTGGAATTCCCGGTACCTGGTGCCATCTTTCATTCTGATCAAGGGAGCCAATATGGAGCTCTCGAGACGCGAACGGCACTCTTGACGAAAGGCTTCGTGCGTTCGATGAGCCGAGCTGGCACCCCAACCGATAATGGGTACGCCGAGCGCTTTGTGGGCCAGTTTAAACTCTCGGTAGCCGAACGCCGGTCATATCGAACGCTGGGAGATTTCTTGCGAGCAGCAGAAGCTTGGGTCAATTTTTATAATCAAGACCGGCCACACGAAGGGTTAGATCAACAGTCGCCTGATCACTATGCCAGAGATCATGGTCTGCCAACTGCCCCTTATTTACCCTTACTTTAATGTTCAGTTTTTCGGGTACTTGACAAAATCTGTTAGGGCGATCAAAATGTCTCCTGTTTGTGTCTTGTTTCTTTCCTTTACTCCACCGTCATAATATTTATAATTCGGCTCAAAACTTTCGTCTATTCGATTAACGGACTTTAAATTCCATAATTTTTGCCCAGTT
>MNIY01000035.1 GCA_001919995.1 Ktedonobacter sp. 13_1_20CM_4_53_11 | reverse complement strand
AGACAAGCCATGATCAATACCTCCTAATCTTATACAGGTGCATTTCTCAGAAGCCGCGTTCGGGTGAGAAATACACGCCATCACTGTCATTAGTGTACTCATCCAATAGTGATCGCGCATCCTCAGAACCCGCTATTTTTGGGCCTCTCGGGACACAGGCTGAAACATGCCCTGTTCGAGGTGATATAGCGTATTTGCACTACATACGGATAGCAGTGTAATCGGAACAAGCTAGTTCTCCACGCTTTTTCAGCCACGCAGAAACCATCCACGCAGAATGTCAACTGGAAGGGTTCCGGTCATAGACTTACGGGGCAACAATAGCATGCATGTCAGGCTCCAGATTTCGTGGACGAGGTATCCTTAGGACGCCGAAACGAGATGGCGAACGCTGCTGCTCCTTACCTCCCATGGCAGTGCTTGAATTTGCGTCCACTGCCACATGGGCACGGATCGTTTCGCCCGGCCCTGGCGAACGCTTTTTGCACCTGCGCCTCTTCAGCTGCCAGGATCAGCATCACCTCTGCCGGGGCACGGTCGCGGCGCAAGAGCTCGGTCATCAGCCGCATCGGCCGATCGATATGTTTGAAGAAGGCCTTGTAGCCCGCACACAGGTAATTCAGTCCGGGCTCCCCATCGGGCGTCTCGATGAAGCGGTTCTTGGGACACTCGCCGTGGCAGGCGAAACGCACCTCGCACTCACGGCAGTACTTTGGCAGGCTATCACGCTTGTGCAGGCCAAACTGCCGCTGCCGGTCAGAGGCCACCAGTTCTATCATATGCTTCTGTTTAATGTTGCCGAGCAGATACTTCGGTTCCACAAAGTGATCGCATGAGTAGAGGTCTCCGTTGTGCTCTAGCGCCAGCGCATTGCCGCAGGTCTCAGAAAAGATACACAGCGCGGGCGGAACACCCACCCAGGAAGCCAGGGCCGCGTCGAACATCTGCACGAACACCGTGCCCACATCGCGCCGAATCCATTCATTAAAAATGGCGATGAGAAAGGTGCCCCACTGCTCTGCCGTCACGGAACGCTCGCTGACCTGATTGCCATCCTGAAAGCCTATCTCCCCGTTCTCGTTGATGCGTTCAACAATGGGGATGAACTGCATGAACTGGGTGCCGACCTCGTCGCGTAAAAAGCGATACACCTCGAGCGGGTGATCGGCGTTGGCGGCGTTGACCGTCGTCAAAACGTTGAACTCCACCCGGTGCTGCTGCAACAGCCGTGCAGCACGCATTACCTTGTGGAAGGTCGGTGCGCCGCCTTTATCCACGCGGTAGGTATCGTGCATCTCCTGTGGACCATCCAGACTCAACCCGATCAAAAAATCGTGTTCGCGGAAAAACTCGCACCAGGCATCGTTCAACAGGATGCCGTTTGTCTGCATCGTATGCTGAATCGTGGTGCCGGGACGTGCGTATTTCTTTTCATACTCTATTGAACGCTTGTAAAAGTCGAGCCCCATCAGGGTCGGTTCACCACCCTGCCAGGCAATGGTCACTTCAGGTCCGCGCTGCGATTCGATCATCTGGTGGATGTAGGCTTCGAGCAGGTCATCTGTCATGCGAAAGCGGCTGTCGGGATAGAGCTTCTCCTTCGACAGGAAAAAGCAATACGTGCAATCAAGGTTGCAGGTCGCCCCGGAAGGCTTGCCCAACACATGAAAAGAGGTGGGGGCATTCCTGGGCCATGCGGCAGGTGAGCCCGGTATGGTTGCCGGTGTGGCGTTTGCTGGTATCAGGGGTATGATCTTCGATGGTTGCATATAGTTCGCTCTCTGGCTCCCTTCCTCTGCTACGAACAGAAAACACAGGACCTCTGTCTCAAGTGTACGTGCTTTGGAGCGAAAACACATCCTCAGAACACATCATTTTCCGCATGTACGTCACCTTCTTCATACCCGACAACTAGTGTAAACACACTATGCGACCGTCTATGTCATATTTCTCACCTTTCTTGCGGTATACAAAAATAGTGTGTTCTGAAGATGTGTTTTTGTCTCAAGGGCACTATACTCAAAGCAGAGGTGTAGAGACATATAGCTGGTGTTTCCATTACTACATGACCTGCTCCGACCGGGCAGGTCGAACATTCAACAGAAGTTAGGAGTTTGATCACATGACAGTACTTGATTGGGTTCTTGCATCCCTCCTTTTCAGCATCTACTTTTTCTTTCTTTTCACTGTGTGTATACTCACTTTCCGCAAAGGATACGTTTTGCTGGGGATCATCGGGATCTTCATTCCCTTCCTCTGGCTCATCGGTGCAATCTTGCCGGCCAAACGGGGTTCCCAGTATGAGTCTACAAAGGATATGGGCATGCAAACATAAATGGAGCAGATGACGCGTTAGTCGGCGTCCTGGCCCCCCTTTTGCGAAACGATTGTTTTCTCCAGATCGGCTATCGAATTTCTTTGCCGGAGCATAGGTGTGCCCCGTGCCGGAGCCCGTCGGCCTCAAAGTCTGGGCGAACCCACACCAGAGCCAGCCTTCCTGCGCATGCAGGGCAGGTTGGTAGCGCTGAAGACTCCCCCGTCTAAAGAACGGGGGGTTCTTTAGACGGGGGAGTCTTCAGGCAATGACGAACAATATGTTTTTTTACACAAAACTTCGCCAAACCTATTCTGGAAGAACGCTCTATTGTCTGGATGTGAGTGCGGATGGGTCGTGAAATATACAATTATTGAGGGAACTGTTTCAGGCTACCCAATAATGGCTGATGAAGAGGATAGTGTTTACTGCGAAAACAGACAGGGAAAAGGCAACAAAGACCCGGTCAAAGCATGGGTGTTTGCCCCAAACAGCAAATATGACAAATATTGGGAAAATAGACATCATATAGCGCGGTGCTGCCGATAGTGGCTCTAATGGAATGAACGGATAGCTGAGTGAAAAAATCACCATTGCCACAGCAAAGAGACTATAATGCAATGGGAGATGCTTCCAGCCTATTGCGAGGGCAACAAGAGGAATAAGTGTAAAGGCGATATCCCGAAAGTTGTACGCCTGGAGTGATGAGGGAGTAAAGAACACCTGGAGCGTAGAGATCAAACCATGCCATGGGAGTGATAAGTGACGGCTCCAGCTCGATGCCTCCTGGGTACTGAAGGAGAGCGGATTCCCCTGGGTATAGCCGAGGTAGATCATGTACACCAGGACGCCGATAGGGATAAGGACAATGGGAACAAATGCATTCAATTTTTGCCGCCAGCTCTGCCGATCATATTCACCGCGTATCCAGAATCGTTGAATAAACACGACTAGAAATGGGATGACCAGAATGACGCCTGTTGCACGTGTAAGTGCCGCAAGAAAGCCAAAAAAACCTGCCAACCACCAATCTAATGGTTTCCCACGTCGTAAAAACAAGAAAACGGTTAGACAGAGCAGCACGAAAAGCGATTCTGTATAGCCAGCAAAAAAGAACATGGCATACGGGTAGAATGTAAGGTAGAACAATGCATTTTTGGCTACCTGTGGCCCAAAATCATCGTTGAGCAAGTAGTAGAAGAGGACAAGCACGAAGTAGAAGCATATATTTGAAAGAAGGAGACCTGCAAAATAATAGGAAGTGGAAGACGGGCCAAATGCAACTCCAACGCCGTGCTCAAGCAAAGGCCAGAGCGGGAAGAAAACAGTATCTCGGGCGAGCCTGTAACCATGATAGGCGATATTGACGTAGGATATTGCATCCCAATGATACCAGGCGAGTAAACAAGAATTGATATCAAGGGCACAATTGTGTGCCGATGTTTCTCCGCTGCGGGGAAACATACCGGTACCTATGTAGCTAAGAAGGACGATAACCAGGCGGCTGAGCACAAAAATCCACGCGGCTTCTTGCCATGCGCTTCTTTTTTTTCTGTCTATCTTGCGCGATTGTTTTTCTGTCTCTTCTAACTGCTCAGCGATGGTATTGCCAGAGCTGTCGTGTATGGTCTGAGATTGTGCTTCTATTTCTTCGGCCATGTGTGCTATTCTAGTAACTGCCCTTGCTACTGTCAACACTCCGAGTTACCTTATGGGATATCGGTTTTGTTTTGGGGGTTCTGGAAGAGAGAGTTTTCAACAGTATTGAAAAGAAGATGAGGATAGGTTAAAATGTATGTATGGAGCATACATATTCGCCAAAACAGTTCGGGAAGCTGATTGGAAAGTCAGTCAACACCTTGCAGAAATGGGATCGCCAGGGCATCCTGCATGCCTTCCGCAGTCCCACGAATCGGCGCTACTACACACATGAGCAATATTTGCAGTATCGTGGGTTGATCTCCTCCGAGCAAGGCAAAGTGATTGCGTATGCTCGCGTGTCCTCCCCTTCGCAAAAGAAAGACCTCGCTACCCAGAAAGAAGCGCTTCGCGCCTACTGCCTCGACCATCACATCAAAGTGGATCAGTGGATGGAAGATATCGGTTCTGCGCTGAACTACAAACGAAAAGGATTCAATGAGGTCGTTGAGCAAATCGAACTGGGTCAGGTTCGTCGCCTGATCATCGCCTCCCAGGACCGCTTTGTCCGCTTCGGCTACGACTGGTTTGAGCGCTTTTGCGAACGTCATGGAACCGCTATTACGGTCATGAATGGCGAATCATTCTCACCAGAAGAAGAACTGGTGAGGGATTTGATTGCCATTGTCACGCTTTTTTCTGCTCGACTTCCTGGCCTGCGTTCCCACAAAAACGCCATTCGAGCGGCTGCTTTGCGAAAGGATGGGAAGCGATGATCAAAGCGCACAAGATCCGACTGAATCCTACTCCTGAGCAAGCCAACTACTTTGCCAGAGCCGCAGGAACCGCCCGCTTCGTGTGGAACTGGGCACTTGCGGAGTGGAATCGACAGTATGAAGCAGGCGAGAAACCGACGGCATTGAAACTCAAGAAGCAGTTCAATGCGATCAGGAGGGACCAATTCCCCTGGACCTGGGAGGTGACGAAAAACGCCTCAGACCAGCCTTTTCTCGATCTGGGAAAGGCGTTTACTGCCTTCTTTGAAGGACTGAAGAACGGGAAAAAGAAAGGTCGGCCCAAGTTCAAAAGCAAAAAACGCTCTCGCGCCTCGTTCTATCTTGCCAATGATCAATTCGAGCTGGGTGATCATCGTATGTGGGTCCCCAAACTTGGATGGGTGAATATGGCGGAGACCCTTCGCTTCAAGGGGAAGGTGACAGGCGTACGGATCACCAAAACCGCCGATTGGTGGTTTGCAAGCATAACCGTCGAACTTCCAGAGACGCAACCTGATCCAGCGCACCCACGTCCTCACGCCGTAGGCATCGATGTCGGCCTCAACCGACTGGCAACCTTGAGTACCGGAGAGGAATACGAGAACCAAGCCTTCCTCAAAACGGCGCTGGGCAAGCTGCGTCAGGCCAACAAACGCCTCCATCGGCGAGTCAAAGGATCAAAGAACCGTGAGAAAGCCCGCCGCCAGGTCGCTCGACTGCACTATCAGATCACCTGCATGAGAGATGATGTGCTCTACAAGTTGACGACACGACTGGCCACCTGCTATGGGATCATTGGCATTGAAGACCTCAACATCAAAGGACTGCTCAAGAACAGGCGCTTATCCCGCTCGTTCTCTGATGCTGCTCTGGGCAAGCTTTTGACCCTCTTGACGAGCAAGGTGCAGCAGCGCGGTGGGCAGGTCATCCTGGTGGGGCGTTTCTTTCCATCGAGTAAGACCTGCCATGGTTGTGGGTGGAAATGGGAAACGATGGGGCTCTCTGACCGCATCTTCATTTGCCAGAACCCCACGTGTGCCTCCTATGGATTCTCGCAGGATCGTGACCACAACGCGGCCTTGAACATCTTGTACGAAGCCCTGCGCTTGATCGGGCTGGTTGATCAAGCCGTCAACGGTATTGGCTCAGACGAGGACGCAAACTTGGCTGTGGACGCGGGGTAAGACCAAAAAGGCAAACGCCTTCAGGCTCCTACGGATGAAGCAGCAACAACGAAAGATGTAGTGAAACTGTGCTTGCATACGTTTAATTACATTAATTGGAGCAGATGCCAAAGAGAGCAGCCAGGTCACGGGTAGTAGCTTGTACTATTTTTAGGTTAATAGAATGTAATGGCCTGGGCCTATCAAAACAATTTCTAATTTGCAAACAAAAGGATACAACACATTTATGCTCGATATTTGTATGCTCGGCACCTGTGGCATGATGCCTTTACCTGGTCGCTGGCTTTCATGCGCACTGCTGCGTAATGGATCTACCTTGACTCTTTTTGATTGTGGCGAGGGAACACAGATTCCCTGGAAATCGCTGGGATGGGGTTTTCGCCAGCTCGGAGCTATCTGCTTTACACACATGCACGCAGACCACGTGGCAGGATTACCCGGTATACTCTTCATGGTCGCACATGCTGGCCGTACCGAACCGCTCCATATATTTGGCCCTCCTGGAACCGCTTATGTTGTCGAGGGATTGCGCCGCATCGTCCCAGAGTTGCCCTTCCAGGTACAGATTCATGAACTCAAGAGTGGCGAACATTTTGCACTGCCTGGAGGATTGCAGGGTTCTTGCATCGCAGCCTCTCATGGAGTTCCCTGCCTGGCTTACCGGGTTGAACTGGGACGCAAACCAGCCTTTCAAGTGGAACAGGCCCGGGCGCTCGGACTGCCCGTACAACTCTGGTCCAGATTACAAAATGGTGAAGCGATAGAATACAATGGACAGGTGATTAGACCTGAACAGGTGCTTGGCCCTCCACGACGCGGAATTTCTCTGGCTTTCATCACCGACACACGCCCCATAAAAGCTCTCAGTGAGTTAGCGCACGATGTTGACCTGATGATTTGCGAAAGTATGTACGATGATCCTGGAGACCTGCCACTGGCGCGCGCCAATTCCCATATGCTCGCCGAAGAATCCGCTAGCATCGCCCAGGAGGCAGGAGCACACGCATTGATTTTGACACACTTCAGTCCAAAAATTGTCGATACATCGCAAGTTGAGAGAGCGGCCCGGCGCGTTTTTGCCAATACCAGGGCCGCCAGGGACGGAATGATCGTGACTATGGATTATACCTGATGTCCTGCGCACCGAACAAACTTAAACAACCATCTGAAGCAATGAAGAGAGGGCAAGCAATAACTGATGCTATTACTTGCCCTCTCTCCCAAACTAAGGTACAGCGGTTGCTAACTGGCCTCGGATAGGTTCTGATCAGGGTCGTCGGTTGCCTGTTGCCCGTCATCAGTCGGGTCGACCAGTTGTAAACGTGGTTTCATCAGGTATTGCTCAAAGAAACTGAGGGCCTTCTTTGTATAGGCAACACGATCAACAAAGTAGGCGCCACAATGATCAGCTTCAGGTACAAACCAGAGTTCCTTTGGTTCTCCCGCGGCATTATAGAGCAAAGTTCCATCTTGAGGATCAATAATAGAGTCTTTGCCACCCTGAATGAGCAGGATGGGACGTGGGGAGATTTTGGCAATATCATGTAGTGGTGCAACCTGGTGGAAGCGATAGCGAGCACGCCACCACATCAGATAGTCAGCCGTCCAAACGAAAGGTGCCGCGGGCAGATGAAAGACGCGTCGAACATTGTAATCAATGACGCCCCAATGGGTAGCAAACGGACTATCTAAGATCAAAGCTTCGATGTCAGTATTTCGCGTAGAACACATGATGGCTATTGACGCTCCCATAGAATAGGCTATGACTCCCAAACGCGTCTGGGGGGCGCGTTGCTTTGCGTAATCTACCGCGCCAAAAAAATCGTTCATCTCAGTATAGCCGAGTGTTATGGGCGTACCAATGGCCGCTCCGTGCCCATAAAAATCAAAAGTTAAAACATTATGACCAGCTCTCCACAAATGAGCGCTCATACCGAGAAGATCAGATTTAGGAGTGCGATACCCGGGGCACACCAGGATGGTGGTAGTGGCCTGTGGATGAGGGATAAACCAACCGCTCACCTGATAGTCGCCGTGAAGCGGAGGAATTGACACGGCTTCAGCAGGCAGATCTAGTTCGTAAGGGCTAAAGGTATAATCGTCGAAGTTGCCACGTTTTTTCGGACGCCTGACCGTTTCTACAACATAGAGCGCACCCGCGAATATAATGCCCATTATTCCTACACTTCCTCCCAGACCACCGAAAACGATGTGCTTCAATGAGAGACGGAAACGTTTGACTTGCTGTGACATAACATTCGCCAAACTTTCTAGTGCATAATTGGCACGATAGGAGCAAGAAACTTACACTGATGATAGATTAGGGCTATTCAATAGAAGTTCGGACAAAACTATCAACTACTTTCTTAAACGCTAGCAGGCAATGATTTATGCCCTTAATGTATATACGTGTTGAAAGCCAAAAAAGGAAGTGTTTTATTTACTCCGGATCATAAACCCTCTCTTCACTCTCGGTGCCTGAGTGTAAAAGGGCACAGAATGCCTGGGCAGCACGGGACAATTGTTTGTCTGTCCGCTTGACAAGGCTAAGTTCAGGACGCAAGTCTAACCCGGCTATAGGAACATGTACAAGGTCACCAGAGGTCAACTCACGCTGGACGGCAAGTGCCGAGACGATTGCCGCGCCCACCCCGCTCATCACCATCTGTTTGATCGCCTCATTATCCGGCACCGTGAGAAGTGGACGCATCTGTACATCATGGAGTAATAATGCGTGCTCGATGACCTCACGAATACCGCTGCCTTGCTCGCGCATCAATAACTGCCCGTCTCGAAGGTCGGTTGGCAGTATGGCAGGAAGACCCCTCCAACGATGCTTCGGAGATACTACCAGCACAAGTTCATCATGAGCAAATACTTCCACCCGGAGTCCCTGAGGAAGGGCGGAAGCATCACCCTCGACTAAACCAAAGTCCAGGTTCCAATTCAAAGTCTCTTCTACTATCTCGTGAGAGTTGAGGATGGTTATATTCAAGGTTACCTTGGGATAACGTGCGTGATAACGGGCTACAATGGGCGGCAATAAATAGACGCCTGTTGTGGTACTGGCTGCAACGGTGACCTCACCTGCGTCCACATCTCGCAGAGCTGAAAGCGCCTCTTCCATCTCGCGTTCAACTGCGAATACGCGGCGAGCATAATTGTGTAAAACATGGCCCGCGTGAGTCAGAGCTATACGCCTTCCATGTCTTTCAATAAGCTCAAGCCCGACCTCTTGTTCCAGGTGCTGAATGGTTTTTGTCACCGCAGGCTGACTGAGAATGAGTTCTTCCGACGCGCGAGTGATATGTTCGTGCTCAGCCACTGTCAAAAAGACGCGTAAATATTGCAGGTTCATAACAGTATCCTCAGCAGTAACGATATATTATTATTTTTTATTATGGATACGACAAGAATCATATATCGGAATAATAGCAGAAAAGTAAGAGAATTACCAGCCAGGCGAGCAGCCATATAAAATTGACATGCTCTCTTATAATCAGTATTATATGTACAAGAAGTGGCTTGTAAGCTCAACGTTATGAGCTACTTAATCTCATCTTTGATGGAATACAAGCATCAAGGTCTTCATTTGAAGGCCAGATAACCCGCGTCTACCTATCTTGTTGTCGTTGATCAGAGGACTGGCAATCTTTTCCCTGGCCACACCTGACATTGCGCTAGTGTTGCTCTTGTAGATTACAAGAGCCGAAAGGAGGAAGTCATGATTACTCGTCGTGAAAGAGGAAGACGTTCCTGGCTCTTGCTCTTCTTACTCGTCCCCTTTATCGCTTTGCTCTGGCCA
>MNIY01000194.1 GCA_001919995.1 Ktedonobacter sp. 13_1_20CM_4_53_11 | reverse complement strand
CCCTCCCGTTCCCCGATGCACAGTTCGATAGCGCCGTGGTCACCCTCGTCTTCTGTTCCGTGCAGGATCCAGAGCGCGGCCTGCGCGAGATCTGGCGCGTGCTCAAACCGGGAGGAACACTCCTGCTCCTCGAACATGTGCGCGCGCAAGGAAAGATGGTCGCGTGGGTCCAGGATGCGCTGGTGCCACTCTCGACCCGCTGCATGGGCCATTGCCATTGGAACCGTGATACCTTGCGCATGGTGCTGCACACCGGTTTCCAGACCACGCAGGTTCGCCAGCTTAGCGGGGGGCTCCAGCCCATGCTGCTGGTGCATGCGATGCGTCCCCAAACGTCAGAGGAGACCGATGAAGGCCAGTGATACAGCCTCGCCTCAAGGAAGAGGCAGCGGCATTCACCGCGAAGAGGTCATCATCGTGGGAGCCGGACAAGCCGGCCTCTCCATGGGGTACTGGCAGAAACGAAAGTCTCGCTCGTTTCTGCTCCTGGAAGCGGGGCCGCGTCTTGGAGAGAGCTGGCGCCAGCGCTATGACTCCCTGGTGTTATTCACCCCTCGCCGCTACAGCGCGCTGCCCGGCCTGGCATTTCCAGGCGATCCCGAAGGTCGTCCGACCAAAGACGAGTTGGCCGACTACTGGTAAATTCACTGAAGGGTGGACCGATTTTGCACCGAAGGGTGGAAATTTGCACTGAAGGGTGGAATTAGACACTTCGATGCCTGGAAAAATCGCTTCCCATCAGGTATACTTTTCACTGAATAGGTAAATTGTGTTCCTCATCAAGAGCTTGACAAACCGTTGGAATGCGCAAGACAGACGCACCTGAAGTAAGGCGGGGTCGCTCATGGTCGCACCGGCAGTCGAAGGTATTGATCTGTTCAAAATAGCGGGCCGCTCCATTTCAGGATGGATTCCCAGCCTCAAAACAGGCTCCACTGTCAGACAGCCATTCTGTAGCCAGCTTGAAGAACGCCTTTTGATGTGGCTCGAATACCATCCACTGGTCGCCTCCTACGCGCGTGGCGACATTGGCCCGCAGTTTGCCGAGACCTATCGACTGCCCATCCCAAAACACGCGCCATTCGCCATCGGCTACACGTTTGAGGACAAGCCCCATCACTACTTGCCCGATGCGGTGGGCACTTTGACCAACGGGCAACCGTTCATCGCCGAGGCGGGCATGGAGGATGACAAACGAGGGGATCGTAATCTCGCCAAAGCGGAAGCCGCACGAAGGCTTGCACGCCTGCAACGAGGCGTTTTCTGGATTGGGACTGAGCGCACCCTGACCAAACGTCGCCACTACAATCTGGTTTACTTGCATGCCAGACGCAAGACGTTTCCCGCCTTTGCTGATATCGCCACCGCAGTAGCCGAGGTCTGGCCGTGGGGAGAAATGGTCACGGTCTCCGAGGTAGCAAGCCGCCTTGAACACACGTTTCCAGCCAATCTGGTCGAAGCGGCAATCTGGAAGGTGGTGGGAGACAGCGCGGTGCAGGGACATCTGTTGGTTGATCTGGAGCAGTTCACGCTCTCTCGCACCCTTCCTCTGGCTCTCCTTCCACCTGATGCTTCCCCTCTTGTTCCTGATCCGCTCCCTGACACGCTCCTGCCTGAACCGGATACACAGCCTCTGGCAACCATCTCGTCTGAATCTCCCCAGCTTGTTCCGGGACCGACGTTTGATGCGAGCGCGTTGCCTTCACCTCAACGAGAGCAATTTCACCGCAATCTGCGGGCCGTGGAGCAGGTGCTGGCCGGGGCACAGCAAACCCAGGTCGCCAAAGATGCAGGCATCCCACGCTCAACGCTTTCGCGCCTCGTCAAACGGACGAAGTTGCTGGGCACCGTCGCCTGTGTGCCCTATGGCAGCTACACCCGAAAAACGACCATGCCCCCGGCCTTCCAGGAGTGTATCCGGCGGCTGTATTTGCTGCCTACTCGTCTGTCCATGACTGCGATCCGGGAGCATACCGAAATGCAGCTAGTGGCGATGCGTTTGTCGGAGAAACAGGGCAAGCCAGTGAAACTTCCCTCCTATGCTCAGGTGCGCAAGGAGGTGCATCGACTCAAAAGTGAGCCGGAGCTGGTGGCCGTGCGCGAAGGAGCCAAATCAGTTCCACGTGAACGACAGTCTGCCGAGTCCTTTGTGCTCTCCATTCCATCGCCTGCCCTGCTGACCCAGGTCGATGAGCACACGATGGACCTGTACGTCGTCACTCCCTCTGGTGAGACAGTTGCCAGTCGTGTGCATGCGGCGGTGCTCATCTGTGTCAAAACAGCGGCCATCCTCGGCGCGGTTCTGGCGTTGGGGCCACTCAAAGAGGAGGACTATATGCGCCTGGTCAAGCAAAGCCTGGAAAGGAAAGATCACGTGGTCGGAATCAATGGGTGCGAGCATTCCTGGCCCTGTTTTGGCAAGCCCGCGATTATCTTTCATGACCGAGGGAAGATCTTTACCTCCGAGCGGGCGCGGCAGGTTTTAGTGGATCGCCTGCAGATCATTACCGAACAAGCTCCCCCGTACGCTCCATCCGCAAAAGGAACGGTTGAATCACTCTTCAGGTGGATGACGGAACGTTTTGAAAAGAGACTCCCCAACACGTCGTACGGCGTCCACGATGCCGAAACAGCGGCGCAAGCGGGGGGGATGACCCTGGAAGCGCTAGAGCGCTGTTTCTATCAAGCCATCGTTGATGATTATCAACAAACCTTCGACGGCCTTCGACGGCAACGCCCCAGTGTGCTGTGGGAACAGGCGGTGGCGGCATCTGGGGTGCCACAGTACCTGGGTTCGCCCGATGATCTGAAATTGTTGCTCATGAAGGCAGTCAATCGCAAAACGCCCCATCATAGGTATCGCGTGCAAAACGGCAACCGACTCTCGTTTCAGGGTCGCTGGTATGTTTGCCCCGGACTCCTCTCACGACTGCAGGGCCGTGAGTTTGACCTGTATTACGACAGGAGGGATGTGGGCGTGCTCTACATCTTCGTCGACGGCGAATATGTTGGCGAAGCCTACTGCCCACAACTCATGGGAGGTCGCGTCAGCGAGTGGGAGGCCAGAGCCATGCGCCAATACGACGAGGAGCAGGTCAAGATCGCCCGCGAACAAGGGCTGCCAGTCCGTGCTCGTATTCAGAACGAAGCGGGGGCAGCTCGCCGGAGCCTGCGCACAGAGATTCGAGCAAGTGAGCAAGCACGTCAATGGGATCGCCAACGCCAGGACATTCATCCAGCCGAAGTGGCTGAGCACTTAGCGAGTATCGAGGCCAAGAAACTTGCCCCACCGAAGCTACCGCCGGCACGCCCGGATGCCGAACCTGATCGTCCTGTACATGTCTTACCTGTTCGCTACGTGCAGCGAGAGGAGCCATAACGATGACTCATTCCCTCTTCAGAAAGGACATTTTCATCGAGACCGCCTTCGCTCGAAGGTTCCAGGCGATGCTGCGTTCCGCTTTGGACAATCGTACCTGGCATGTGATCGTTGCTGATCCGGGCGCCGGCAAGACCATGAGCATACGCGATCTGCTGAAAACGGCTGGCGGACGATCCGTTCTCGCGGTCGTGGCTCCGAAAAACAATGAAGATGAGCAGGCATTAGGCGACCAGTTTTTTACGGCGTTAGGACTCCCGCTGCGAGGGCATTGGCGCACCCGCAAGCCGAAACTCATGGGACACCTCCACCAATATGGGACCGAGTGCCTCATTGTGGATGATGCCCATGACTGAGCCTACCTGGCTCCAATGGCGCCGCCGGCTCGATTCGCTGCAACCGTTTTGCCGCATTGCCAGCCACACCTCGGAGGAAGTCCGCGACATCCTGGCTACCCTGGAGCAGGTCTACCAGCCACTCTTGCCGCAGCTCAACTTACGCCAATGGACAAATTCTATCTACGCGTGGCTAACGCAACCAGCCCTCGACCCAACCCACTCAGGCCGCGTGACGATGGACAACCTAATGAAGCTCGTGATCGCCGCTCTGGAATGGTCGTATGAGGCAAAGGCTACTGATGTACAAGCTAAGTGGCTGGAGCATGCTGCAGAGCTGCTCGTGCTACGCCATGATACGCTACGGATTATTGATGGAGCCTTCCCTAGCGTCGAAGCAGATCAGGTATCGAGCGCAAAGTCAGAGCAGACGAGTGAGACGCAAGCAGAACAGGTCTCTTCCCCGAATGAGGAGGAGCAAAAGATTCCATCTTCGGCCCCTACAGAACAGGCACCTGGGGCACGATCTCGGAAGAAGGCGGTGTCGCAACCTGCCGCATCGGTCAAATGCACGTTTTCTGGGGTCGTTCAAATTTCCCTCCAGCGTTTTGAAGAGAGCGGTGTTGCGCTTGTGGAGTGTCCCGGCTGTGGGAGAGCATGGACTCTTTCTCCAAGCGGTGGAGTTCTGCGCTTCAAATCGCACGACAAACGCAAAATGAACACTCCCAATACCGGACGACGGTGGGTCAGGGAGAAAGGGGAAACGGACTGGAATGTTGTCAGTGGGTAAGAAATCATCTCAAATCACGAGGTGTGATAGACATCGCGAGCAATGTGCATATTATTCTATGAACAGCTGATAAGGAGAGTTACCGTGATGCCTGACGCTCTATTTGCCGAGCCCAAACTTGCCGAAATCTATGACCTCCTCGACAGTCCAGACCGACCAGACCTCGCTCCATATCTAGCCATAGCAGACGAGTTCCACGCCCACTCTGTCATTGACCTGGGATGCGGAACCGGTACGCTTGCCTGTCGTCTAGCAGCGCTCGGGAAAGAGGTCATTGGCATCGACCCAGCTGCAGCCTCGCTGGATGACCGGCACAGCGGCGCAGCTCAAAGGATTGCATACCGATCTCATCACCATGACTGGCAATGTGGCACAAGTATTCGTTGCGGACGAGGAGTGGATGACAACTCTTCGTGCGTGCCGTGATGCGCTTCGCCCGGATGGGCGGCTTGTCTTTGAGGTGCGTGATCCAACCAAGGAAGCATGGAAAGGCTGGAACCGAGAACAGTCCTACCAGACAATTGAAGCGCCCGGAATCGGCACGGTCGAGTCCTGGGTGGAGCTGATGAACGTGCAGCTGCCGCTGGTCTCTTTTCGCTACACATTCATGTTCCGAAAGGACGGGAACGTGATAACGTCCGAGTCAACCTTAAGGTTCCGCACCCGATCAGAGATTGCTGAGACACTCTCCCATGCTCAATTAACGGTAGAATCAGTTCGAGATGCCCCCGACCGTTCTGGCTTAGAGTTCGTCTTTATTGTTCACCGATGATACCAGCAAGGTTACTAGATAAGGCGGCAAAAGTCGAGTGGCAGTTGGGCGTACCAGAGTTCCCGCTTTTGAGCTGCATCGCTGCTTGTTGAGGTAGGCCCAGGATACGTGTAAAAATCGCTCATAGTGATAGATTTTTACACGTATCCTGGGTGTAAATTTGGGAAATAAGCTGCTGATTTCTTTGCCATTCCTCTGTTGAAAGCATCTCTCCTTCTTTGTCCTGTGGAGCCATTCTAGAGGCAAATGAAAGAGAGAGTGAACCGAGAGTCACCAGCATAATTGGCAAGATTCCACCAGCTTATTTCCCAAATTTACACTGCGTTGTCCAGGCTAACTATCTTTTTGCATAGACAACCCTTCCCACGACCTGCTCATTTAGATATCGGTAGTCAGATTAGTATTATTGACAGTGAAAACAGTATAACGGGATAAGAAAATCTCTGCAAGAGGGGAGGGCAGGGTCTGTGAATTATTGCTGGTCGCCTCACTCAGTAAGCAGAAAAGCGATCGCTGCCGATGATGATGGGCGAAGTACTGCCGCGAGGCAGCCATCTGAGAGGAACCAAAGCGATGGCTGAAAGTGATCACCAAGTTGCTAGTATAGTTGACGGAGCTCTCTTTCTTGGATATAATTATCTTAAATTAGAGATTGTTGGTCAGAAACTGGAGCTGAGAGAATTATGTCAGACACTCCTCAAAAAGATCCTGCGTTGGAACTATTCGTTGTGCTTTGGCGTGCAAGTAACTGGGTCTCTGCCTATGCGGAGCGCGATGCCCGTTGCCATGGCTTGAACCCGACAGAATTTGCCATTCTCGAGGCCCTCTATCATAAAGGAGCTCTGCCGCTCCAGCAGATCGGCGAGAAAGTCTTAATTTCCAGCGGCAATATTACGTATTCCGTTGACAAGTTAGAGCAAAAGCAGTTGCTGGTCCGCAGACCCTCTCCGCATGACCGACGCGTCATTTTCGCGGAACTGACGCCACAGGGCCACGATCTCCTGGCGGCTATCTTCCCCAAACATACAGAGGCCATCCACCAGGCCGTGAGTGGTCTGACTCCAGAAGAGCAGGTTCAGGCTGCTCACCTGCTCAAAAAACTGGGTCTCGCAGCCCAAAAAGGCTTTGACCGCAATCCCTAACGTTCTCTCTGCTGACCTCCTGATTTGGAATCGAGTTCGTCAACTAGCTGCCATCCACTCCTAGGTTCGTGGAGGAGGTGACTTCACGAGCCTCGTGGTGAGAAGGCCGTGATGAGAGCTCGTTGTGCTTCTAAACCGGTCTCGATTCTGGCAAGTCCAATTTGAGGAGATGTCAGCTTTCACAAAAATTCCCCCTCCAAACTCTTGACAAATGTCTTAATTTAAGATATCCTTAATTTAAGATATATGAACTTGAAATGTTAAATGTGCGACGGAAAATTTTTCGAAGGCTTCAATGCCTCAAGGAGGGTATCGTGAACGAGATTAGCGTCCCCGTCCTCATCGTCGGTGCTGGGCCGGCGGGGCTGGCTACTTCGCTGCTGCTGTCTCGCTACGGCGTTGCACACATGCTCGTGGAGAAGTACCCTGGCACTGCGCACACGCCACGGGCACACATCGTGAACCAGCGCACCGTCGAGATCTTCCGGCACATGGGGATCGAGGACCGGCTGCTGGCAGTCGGCACTCCACAGCACTTGATGAGCAACAACGTCTGGTCAACCAGCCTTGCTGGCCTTGAAGTGGCCCGGCTGCAGACATGGGGTACCAGTCCCGACCGCGCAGCCGATTACCGCAAGGCCAGCCCTAGCCCGATGACCAACTGTCCCCAGACGGTGTTGGAACCCCTGCTGGTGGCGGCCATCATCGAAGCAGGTGTCTGCGATCTGCGGTTCAATCATGAATTCCTCGAACTGCGTCAGGATGACAGCGGAGTGACTGCTACTATCCGGGACCGCTCGGCGGGCCAAGACCTGACGGTGCGCAGCCAGTACCTCGTCGGCGCTGACGGAGGCCGCAGTCGGGTGCTGGATCAGGCAGGACTGACTGTCGAGGGTGATGCCGGGCTGGCCGAAGCGGCCAATATCTGGTTCGCTGCTGACTTGACCAGGTATCTCTCTTACCGACCCGGGGTCTTGTACTGGAACGTCTCCCCTGGCACCGACTTCATGGTCGGCGCGGGTACGTTGATCTGTCACAAGCCATGGAGCGAGTTCGTCATGGTGATCATGTACGACCCCAACCGCGAAACCATCAGTGACCGTGAGGACTACCTCGTCGGCCGGGTCCACAAGGTGATCGGTGACAGCTCGGTCGAGGTGACCCTGAAGGGCTTTGCCCTGTGGCAAATCAACGCCCAGGTGGCACCTCGCTACAGCGCCGGGCGTGTGCTGTGTATGGGTGATGCCGTGCATCGACACCCGCCGACCAACGGGTTGGGGCTCAACACCTCGATCGCAGATGCCTTCAACCTCGCCTGGAAACTCGCCCTGGTCCTCGACGGACGAGCCGCACCGTCGCTGCTGGAGACCTACTCCGCCGAGCGACAACCGGTCGGACGGCAAGTGGTCGACCGGGCCATCACCAGCGTCGGGGAAATGGCGGCAATCCCTTCTGCCCTTGGGTTTGCCCCAGGCCAATCAGAGAGTGAGGGGTGGGCAGCTCTTGCTGGCCTCTACGCGCCAGGGGAAGAGGGCGAACGGCGACGCAAGGCCCTGCGCGATGCGATCGAGCTGACCAACTACCAGTTCAACGCACACAACGTCGAGGTGGGCTATCGCTACCGGGCCGGCGCCATCGTTCCCGACGGCACCTCAGAACCGGCCTCCAACCGCGATTCGCAGCTCTACTACCAACCAACCACCTGGTCTGGCGCCCATCTGCCCCACGCCTGGATCGAACGCGACCGCACCCTGATCTCCACCCTCGATCTGGTCAATGGCACCGACTTCGCACTGCTGACCGGAATCGGCGGAGAACCGTGGATCGAGGCTGCGCAGGCCGCAACGCAGCATACCGGCATTGGGATCGACGTCCATATCATCGGCTCGCGGGACGGTATCCTCGACGTCTACGCGGATTGGGAGAAGCTGAGGGAGATTGAGTCCAATGGGTGCGTCCTCGTCCGTCCAGATCGGCACGTCGCCTGGCGGACACCTCGCATCGGGCCTGACCCCACTTCCCAACTGATCAACGTCATGCAGCAGGTGCTCGGCAGACCCACCGCGGCAGACTATACCGCGCTGAGAACATGAACTGGAGAAAGCGAGTCAGCCCGGCGACCCTTGTTCACCTGGCTCGCTCAAGAAGAGATCTTTGGAGGGAATACGATGGCTGTCTTACAACAGACGATGACCGATGAGCAGCGCAAATCTGTCGCGCTGGATTACTTGAAGCGGTTGGATCGCGGTGAGGAGTTCTTCGACCTGTTCGCCGATGATGCACAAGTGTACTTCCCGAAGTGGGGGTTGGCCAACGGGCGGCGAGAGATTGAGCAACTGTTTAGCAATGTCGCCGCTATCTTGAAGTCGATCCGCCACGACTATGCCTACTTCAACTATATTCTCCAGGGGAATATGGTAGTGGTGGAGGGAACCTCGTCTGGGACGACTGCGGATGGCACGCCGTGGCAAGCCGGAGTCTCGCATGCGGGGCGCTGGTGCGATGTCTTCGAGATCGGCGATTTCAAGATAGAGCGCCTCTTTATCTACCTCGACCCGGACTATGCTGGAGCCGATACCGCCCGTTACCCCTGGCTCAATCGAAGTGAGCAATCCAGCCGGTAGAACAACATGGCCCATTAGGCCCACCGATGAAATTTGCAACGGTAAGCCCGTGTCGAGAATGAAAAAGAAGTATGAAAAGATAAAAGATGCGAGTAATGGCCGCTTAGGAACCGTCCAGGGCAAAGAAACCTTTCCTCTTCGTCGGCCTGTGAAGCCGATTGGGAGCTTCGCGTTGTGAATTTCGCCAGCGGGCCTAAAAGGTCCTTACATAAAGTAAGATAAGGAGGGAACGGAAGAGCTTCCGTTCCCCAACGGAAAAAAACCGTAGTTGTCAAGATACTGCTGGCGAACTCAAAAAGTGGGGAAAGATATCGCCAAAACAGGGCGTTTTTGCCTCATGGTGGGGAATGCGAACCAACTTTCACGCTCACAGTGAGAGTTCACCCCTACGAACATGGAGTTCGCCAGCAGTATCTTGTCAAGGGAGGAAAGAACATGACAACGCAGAGCGAACCCGCGGCCACCACCCGCAGCATCTGGAAACTCGACCCGAATCATACCCTGGTTGAGTTCTCAGGCAAACACATGATGTTTACGACGGTCAAGGGCCACTTCAAGACCGTCAACGGCACCATCGTTCTTGAGGAGGCTGACCCGTCTCGCTCCTCGGTGGAAGTGGAGATCGACGCATCGACCTTGGATTCGGGCGTGGAATATCGCGACACCCACCTGAAGTCCCCCGACTTCCTGGATATCCAGAACTATTCCGTCATGACGTTCAAAAGCACCCGTGT
>MNIY01000209.1 GCA_001919995.1 Ktedonobacter sp. 13_1_20CM_4_53_11 | reverse complement strand
GGAAATGTCACACAGAACAAAAAGGGGATACTCGTTCCCGCAAGTAAGCAATTTGCCCCCGGATTGGAATACTCTCTAAAGTCCATAAGGCAACCCTGGATGAACCATGCCGCCGAATGAGTCAAAAATCCGTCAGCACAGCACAACCGGTGACACTGCATCGGCAGTAGTCGGGTTAAAGCGCTGTCCCTGGAAACAGCAGTGATTGGAACGGGTCAGCGTATTGCACAAGCACGGGACGCGCCTCCTCCAACCCGAGCGTGCGCAGGTTTCCCGCCATCCGATGGGTCGAGTCTCCCACTCGAAGTCTGAAGCTTTCACCGCTGCTGGCATGCCATGGCGTCGGTACCTGCACGAAGGTCTTGATAATCTTCTTCTGAAGCAGGCTGAAGGAGTAAAGATCGGTCGGCGCGACCGGAACCGAAACGCCACGGGTACCCTCTAGCGAGGAGATCAGCCCGTTTTGCGGATCACGCACGACGGCGGAGAACTGCTTGCCCTCACCTTTGATCTCGATGTCGGTCACAAACTTGTTGTAGCCCCACAGCTCCTGCCCCGCGCGGTTAGCCGCCTCGGTCGTCACCGGAAGATCCGCCACATAGATAGCCGGGGCAGGATCCTGCGGTGCCACCGCCAGAACCGTGAGCGCTATTTCGTTATAGGGGCCAAGGTCGGTTTGCCGGTATTCCCAGCACAAGTATAGCACCACTGCCTTTCCGTCCTCCTGCGGCACGGCTTGCAGGCCAGTACCCTCGAGTACATGGGCTGCCCGTTCGAGATCGGTCAGGAAGGTGGCTGCGAGACAACGATTATCGATGTAACGGATGGGCAGCGCAACCTCCGTTCCATCACTTAGGGTACGATACTGAATCATAGCGGATGCTTGCATAGTGCGTCTCCTTTTCTTAGAGAAACTCGGGGTTGATTAGATAGTTGCCACCCTTGATGGCCAGAATCTCGTTGCAGCCGTCCTCGATCAGCGAGGCGCGGGTATCGCGGAAGATCTTCTCAATGGGGTACTGCGGGATCAATCCCTTGCCACAGAAGATCTGCAAGGCCTCGTTGGCCACCTCGAAGGAGTTCTGGGTGCCGGTGATCTTTGAGGCCATGGCCACCTGCATCGCTGGCACCGGTTGGGTGTAGTTGTAGATCAGCGCCCGGCGGGATAGGGCGCGGGCCGCCTCGACCTTACGGTACATGTGAAACAAGCGGTAGGCCACACTCTGGTGGCGGATGATCGGCACCCCGCCCTGTTTGCGCTCGTGGGCATAGGCCAGCGCCAGTTCGAAGGCGGCGCGGGCAGCGCCAGTGAAGACCACCCCCATGAGGGCATTCCCGTCAGAGAGGATGGAGTAGGATGCCCGCTTATAATCGTCCGGGCCGGCCAGAACGTAGTCCAACGTCAACTCGACCTCGTCGAAGATGACCGCACCCTGGTTCAGCGGCCGCTGGCCGAGCTTATCCAGTGGCTTGCCACGGCTGACACCTTTGGCGTCGAGCGGCACGATGACGGTGCAGCCCTGTCCGGGGTCTGGGCCGTCGCCTGTGTCGGCGGCGCAGTAGAGGATGCAGACCTGGGCAATGGTGCCGTTGGAGATCCAGTCCGACTTGCGACCGTTGATGACCACCTTGTCATCGTACAACTTCGCCACGCAGTCGGGTCGACCGTAGGTGCCCTGGGGATTGAAGATCTGCTTGTTGGCATCGAGCACATCGGAGCCGTGTTCTGGCTCGGTGGCCCCCCAGCAGCCGATCATCGACTCGGGGGTGCGCTCGAGCAGAAACTGGTTGCCGAACTTGGCCGCCGTGAGTCGCGGCAGCATCGAGGCCCCCAATGAGATGGCCAACCCGGCGTCGCCCCAGCCCAGTTCCTCAAACACCAGGCAGAACATCCTCGCCATCTGCTCTGGCTCGAACTCCAGCATCCGGTCGACGCCGAGACCGAGTTGACTGAAGGCTTTGAACACGCTCCACAGCGGCGAACTCTCGGCAATCACCTCCTCGGGTGTCATCCGGTCGAGCTGCTGGCCGATCGGGCGCATCACCTCGGTGGCGAAACGATGCACCCTCTCCTGCATTTCCTGTTCTTCTCGCGTCAGTGGCGGTTCCGCACCGGTCAGTTGCAGGCCACCCTGAGGATCCTCCGCCCAGACGGCGATCGGGGAGCCGGCAGCCGGCCTGGCAATAGCGGTTAGTTGTGACATAGTCGTCTTCTCCTCTCCAGGCGAGCTAGCTCGCCGGTGTGCTCAGGACAAGCCCGTAGGCGCGACGCTCGAGCCTGCCCGATAAGTCCAAATGCACGAACTTCGCTTCTGTGTATTCGTCAAGCGCATGCGGCCCCAGCTCGCGCCCGATGCCGCTCTGCTTGTAGCCCCCGAAGGGGTACGCGCCGCTGACCATGTGCCAGTCGTTGATCCAGACGGTGCCGGCCTCCAGCCGGTTGGCGACTGCGAGCGCCCGCGCCGTGTCAGAGCTCCAGACTCCCGCGGAGAGCCCGTACTGGGTGTCATTGGCGATCTGCACAGCCTCGTCCACATCGGAATAGCGGATCACCGAGATCACCGGGCCGAAGATCTCCTCCTGCGCGATGCGCATGTCATTACGCACGCCGGTGAAGATGGTCGGCTCGACCCAGTAGCCCTTCTCGAAGTTGGCACCTCGCGGCACCGAGCCGCCAAAAGCCAGCGTCGCTCCCTCTTTCTGGCCAAGTTCGATGTAGCCCAGGATCCGTTCACGCTGCTTGAGCGAGATCACCGGCCCGAGGTCGGTCTTGGGATCGAGCGGGTCGCCCATCTTGATCGTCCTGGCACGCTCGATCATACGCTCGACGAACTGGTCGTGGAGCGAGTCGGGGAGGAGCAGGCGAGTGCCCGATTCACACGCCTGGCCGGAGTACATGAAGCAGGCGAACAGCGCCCCGTCGACCGCGGTCTTGACGTCAGCGTCGTCGAGCACGATGTTCGGCCCCTTGCCACCCAGCTCGAGCGTGATTTTCTTAACATTCTCGGACGCCAGGCGCATGACCTCGCGACCCACCGCGGTCGAGCCGGTGAAGGCGACCTTGCGCACGTCGGGATGCGCCGCCAGTCGCGCTCCGACCTCGGCACCCACACCCGTCACGACGTTGAGGACGCCGGGCAGTAGGCCACACTCCTCGCCGATCCGTGCGAGCTCGAGGAGGGTGAGCGGGGTCTTCTCGTCGGGCCTCATCACACAGGTGTTTCCGGCCGCCAGCGCCGGTCCCAGCTTCCAGACGGCCAGGAGCAGCGGGAAGTTCCAGGGTACGATCCCGGCGCACACCCCAAGCGGCTCGCGCCTGATCGTGCCATCCGCCAGCGTGGGGTAGACGAGCTGCGGACCTGACTGTTCGAACGGGTAGCGCAGCGCCATCTCACCGAAGTAATCGAGGTGCGCGATCGCATAGCCGATGTGGAAGGCAGTCGCCTGGCGGATAGGCGCACCGTTCTCGAGCGCCTCGAGCTTGGCGAACTCTTCCAGGCGGTCACGCATGCGTGCTGCCATGGCCTTGATCACCGTCGCCCGCTCTTCGGGAGACTTCCTCCTCCACTCGCCCTTCTCGTGGGCGCGCCTGGCCGCCTCGACCGCCCGATCGGCATGCTCGACGCTGCCGCGCGCCACCGTGGCCACGAGTTCCTCGGTGGCGGGGCTGACGATTTCGAAGACCTCGTCAGCGTTGACTCGCTCGCCACCGATAAGCATCTCGTAGTGCTTTCTGTCGGTTGTCACCATGTGCCTCAGTTCCTTTCAACTTTGATGAGTTAAATAATATTTGCAACAGAAACGCAGCGGGCTCATTGTCTCCTTCCTATCGAGACAGCAGTACATTGCGCTCCATCCCTGTGCATCTCGTCGTCATTTTTTCCTCGTTCCTACCAGTATAGATATGAACAGGGGGAAATGTGATCTCCAAAAAGATATAATGTGCAGGCAAAAAGATATATTGTGTGGACCCATACAGGTGAAAGGCGATAACCAGAAAGATATATACAAGACCCTGCTGCTGTATATGGGATATACTATAGAGGTGCTCAGGTTAGTGTGTGAGAAAAAGCACACTTTTTTAGAAGAATCGAGGAGGAGGTGCGAGAATGGCGGAGCGTATTGGAGATCGCCCTGGCAGCCGTTTCCACAATCTCCCTTTTCTGCTCACGCCGTTGATTGGGCGTGAGCAGCAGGAGCAGGCGATCCGTTCTTTACTGCTACGGCCCGAGGTCCGGCTCCTCACCCTCACGGGTACCGCCGGCATCGGCAAGACACGCCTGGCTCAGAAAGTCGCGACGGATCTGAGCGAGATATTTCTTCATGGCGTCTGCCAGGTACAGCTTGCTCCGCTCAGCGACGCTGAGCTGGTCGTGCCCACCATCGCACAGACGCTGGGCCTGCGAGATGCCGAGGAACGTTCGCTGTTCGAGTCGCTCAAAGCCTTCCTGCGTGATAAACACCTCCTGTTGCTGCTGGATAATTTTGAGCAGGTCATCCAAGCCGCGCCGGCGCTGGTGGAACTGCTCCTGGCTTGTCCATCCATCAAGATCCTCGTGACCAGCCGAGCGGTCCTGCATGTCGAGGGTGAGTATGAGTTTTCAATTCCACCCCTCTCCCTGCCCGATCCGCTTCACCTACCAGCAAAAGAGGAGCTGTTGCAATACGGGGCGGTCGCCCTTTTCGTTCAGCGTGCGCAGATGGTGCAAACTAATTTTGTCCTTTCTGAGGACAACGCGGCTGCTCTAGCCCAGATTTGCATCCGACTGGACGGGCTACCACTAGCCCTGGAGTTGGCAGCGGCGCGTAACAAACTTCTGCCTCCCCAGGCATTGCTCGGGCGACTCAACCATCGGCTTGCTGTGTTGACGGGTGGAAGGCAGGATGCTCCCAGCCGGCAGCAGACACTGCGTGATACCATCCGCTGGAGTTATGATCTCCTGAACGCCGAGGAGCAACGGTGTTTCCGGCGCCTGGCCATCTTTGTTGGAAGCTGGACGCTTGAGGCTGCTGAAGCTGTCTGTAGCGAAGCTTCCGATCTTTCGCGTCCTGCCATCGACGTGGTCGCCTCCCTGCTTGACAAAAGCTTGCTGCAACAGAGCGACCGAAGTGCAGATGAGCCGCGTCTGCTGATGCTCGAAACGATCAGGGAGTACGCCCTGGAAAGACTCGCGGATTCTGGAGATTTAGAGACGACAGAGCAGAGGCATGCGATGTACTACCTCGCGCTTGCCGAGCAAAGTGAGCCGGAATTGTTCGGGCACCAGCAACGAGCGTGGATAGGTCGCCTGACGCGAGATGCGGAGAACTTGCGAGCCGCCTTGCAGTGGTCGCAAACCCATCAGATGAATGAACAGTTGCTACGCCTGGCAGGAAACCTTGGGCATTTCTGGTACATGTGCGGTCGTTTCAGCGAGGCCATGCTCTGGCTCGAGACAGCACTGCGGGAAGCCGGTCCAGATGTCGCCGTTTCCGCACGCATCAAGGCGCTCTATATCGTGGCCTTGATTGCCAGCCACCTGGGACAAAGCGACCTCCTCTTCGTTCGGGCACGGGAATGCCTGACCCTCGCCCGGCAGGATGGGGACGGTCGAGGCTTCGTGATAGCTTCCTGGCCCCTGGTACATCATCTGCTCGCAAGTGGAGACATGATTGGGGCACAGGCCCAGGCAGAAGAGACGCTGACATTTGTCCAGGCGCACGCACCGGCAGAGGATAGTTGGACGCTGGCGTGTGCTCTCAATGCCTTTGGATCGGTCGTCTTGTCCCAGGGTGACTATACGCAGGCACAGCATGTCTATGAACATGCCATCGCCCTCTTCAAAGAGGCAGGAGACCTCTGGCTCTATGGAGAGTTACACCTGTTCTTAGCAAACGTCTATTGGGCACAAGGGGATGAGACAAAAGCTCAGACCTTCTTGAAGGAAGGACTCGCCGTCCATGATCAGGTCGGCAATGTGTGGGTAACGGGCTGGTTTGTGAGCCTCTTCGGCGAGATCGCCCTGCACCAGGGTGACATCCCGCGTGCGCGTTTCCTACTGGAAGCTGGCTTGAAGCGGCACCAACAACTGGGAGACCAGCAGGGTCAGGCGCTTTTATACGCCTTGCTCGCGCAGGCAGCGGCGTGGGAGCATGACTATACGGTGACCCGAGACCTGGCAGTTCAGAGCCTGGAGATTGCACGCACCGTTCATGATAGTCGATCGCTGATCCTGTGTCTGGAAGAGTTGGCGGATGTTGTCGCAGGTCAAGGAGAGTCGGAGTGGGCAGCGCGACTGTGGGGAGCGGCAGAACGCTACCGCGAAGCCAGTCATGCGCCGCTACCACAGGTCGAACGTCTTAGTCGCGTACGCCACATCAAGCAAGCGCAGCGCCTCCTCGGCGAGCAGATCTTTGCTGAAAGATGGGCTGAGGGAAAAAATATGACGGCAGGACAGGCGATCGCAGCTACCCCCACGCATGAGATGACATCTAACCTGCAAAGGCCTGCACAAGGAAAACCCGGCCAACCTTCCGCTGAGCAACCCTTACTTGACCCACTGAGCCAGCGCGAACTGGAGGTGCTGCAATTGTTAGCCGCTGGGGCTTCCAACCAGGAGATCGCGGCGGCACTGGTTCTGGCACCAGGGACGGTGAAGCTGCATGTGAGCCATATCCTCTCGAAATTCGGGGTCAAGAGTCGCACACAAGCCATTCTCCGCGCGCGCGACCTTGCTCTCCTTCCTGATGAGCATACTGCGTCTTAGGCCCTTGCGCTCTCGTCTGTTGTTGACTATACTAACTTTAACCTCTCCAGTCGCTGGGTTTTGTATCGCACGTTGCCGTTGTAAAGCATGTTATTGCAATAAAAATCGCATCAGACAGGCCTATATTTAAATGCGCGGGAGCAGATTCCATGAGCATCCTGAAGATTGCGTTGCTTGGGCCACCGGAAGTGTCCCACTTCGACCGGCGATTGACGTTCCCGGATCGCAAGGCCCTTGCGCTACTCGCCTACTTCGCCGCAGAAGGTGGCATGCACGAGCGTCAGCGGCTCTCGCGCCTGTTCTGGCCGGAAAGTGATTCGGCTCATGGAAGAACGGCGCTGCGCATTACCTTACATCACGTACGTCGCACTCTTGAGGAAGGCGCTCAGCCAGCACACGAATCCCACCTGCTCATTGTGCATGATGCGCTCGGACTCAATATGAACTCGGGCATTGATCTCGACCTGCACGAGCTGCAGGCGGCATGGAGCCTGACCCGCGACCAGGCCGCACGTGAAGAGATGCCGGGGGAGGTGCGCCGCTCTCTGATTGCTCGCCTTCAGCACGCCGCCGCACTGTATCGCAACGGCTTTCTCGAGGATTTTACCTTGCGCGACACGGTGGACTTCGATAACTGGGTGGGTATCCAACGCGGATACTGGTACCAGCGCATCGAGCAGGTGTTCGACTGGCTCTGCCAGATGCAGAGCGCGGAGGGGGAGATCGAACAGGCCATTGCTACCGGTGAGCGTTGGCGCTCCTTTGACCCGCTCAACGAGGACATCTCCCTGCGCCTCATGCAGCTCCAGTTCGCCACCGGCAACCGGGTTGCGGCCTTGAAGACCTACGAGACCTACCGGGGTGTCTTGATGACGGAACTCTCCGCCAAACCCTCACCACACATGGCCGCCCAGGCAGAGTTTATCCGTAATGCAACCGCTCCTCGTGGCAAGCTCACCCGCGAACCGATTGTGCCACGCCCTCCCTCCGCACGTTCACTGCTTGAAGTACCCTTCGTTGGCAGAGGGGCGCAACTCAACAGGCTGATGTCCCTCTACGAGAAGGCGGCTGGTGGGCAGCCACAGGTTGTGGTGATTGAAGGTGAAGCTGGCATCGGCAAATCGCGCCTGGCTGCCACTTTTATCGATTGGGCAAGGGCGCAAGGGGCAGGGGTGTTCGAAGGGAGGGCATTTAAAAGCTATCAGCGCCTGGCCTATCAGCCCATCCTTGACCCTATACGTGCCCGGTTGGAACAGGAGCAGGACCTTCGTCAACTTTTAAGCAATACCTGGCTGGCCGAGCTCTCCCGACTGCTCCCGGAACTGCGCGAGCGCTACCCCGACCTGCCTCCTCCAACCGTCGACGAGGCATTCGATTCTTCCCGGTGCTTTGAAGCGCTGGCACGGCTGGGAGAGGCTTATGCCGCACAGGCACCGCTGCTCATCTTTGTCGATGATCTCCAGTGGACAGACAAAGCGACCCTGGACCTCTTCCAGTACCTGGGGAGGCAGTGGATGGGGCATTCGACACCTGTCATGTTGTTGCTGAGCAGGCGCGTGGAAACGCGATCCATGGACCCGTGGTTGGTCGAATGGCTTGCCTATCTGAAAAGGGATGTGCCCTTGACACGGCTGGAGCTCGGGCCGCTCTCTGCCAACGATATCCTTCAGATCGCTCAATCAGTATCGGGCGAAGACGGTGAGCCACAAGCCAGACAAAGAGAACATCCAGCGCTTGGATTATCTTCACTGTCTTTGCGCGCCCCGGCCAGTGAAACAAGCATTGAACGCTTTGGTACCTGGCTCTTCGCGGAAACAAAGGGGCAGCCGTTCTTTGTGAGGGCAACGCTTGAGGCGCTGCTAGAACGCGGTGGACTGGCGGCTCGCTTGATTGAGGGAAAAGGCTGGGTGTTCGAGCCGCAGACCTCGATCCTCGATGCCACCTCACCTGACGTCATGCTCCCTTCGGACGTACGCGAGATGATCCAGCTTCGCCTGGTCCGGCTCTCTCCCCCTGCTCGTGAACTCCTGGCGGCAGGTGCAGTCCTGGACCATGACTTCACCTTCGAGGCCCTCTGCCAGGTTGCCCATCTGACCACGCAGGATGGGCTCTTCGCCCTGGATGAAGCTATCGAGGAGCTACTCCTGCAAGAATCTCCCCGTCAGAGTGGGAAGGTGCAGGCCGTTCCTTACGTGTTCGCCCACGACAAGATTCGCGAAGTAGCGTATACCGAAGCTGGAGATGCCCGCAGGCGCATCTTCCATGGTCGAGCTCTTCAGGTTCTGGAGCAGGAGGGTGCCTCTGCCGCCGTACTGGCCTATCACGCGCTAGCAAGTGGGTCGGTAGACCTGGCGTTTCGTTGGAGTATGGCGGCGGGTGACGAGGCAATGACCGTGTTTGCCGTGCGCGATGCTATTGGACACTACGAGCAGGCTCGCCAGCTCGCAAATGAGCACACGTTGAAGGTCCCGGTGACAAGCCTGCATCACCTGTACAGCCAACTCGGTCGGGCCTACGAAATCCGCAATGATGCCAAATCCGCGCAAGCCGTCTATCAGACTATGCTCGAAACGGCCCGCCGGATGCATGATACAGAGATGGAGTGCATTGCGCTCAACAGACAAGCGGTGCTGGCGGGTGAGGACGTCTCCCAACTGGAACGTGCGATGACACTCCTTCAGGAGGCACTCGCAGTGGCCGAGCATAACCATGATCAATCAGGCCTGGGAGAAACCTATTGGAGCCTTGCACGCGTGAACTACTACGCCTTGAAACTGGAGGCGAGCCTCGTCTATGGGAGGCAGGCATATGCTCTCATGCGTGAACTTGGGAAGCCTGATCTCGTTATCAGAGTCCTCAATATACTCTCCTATACAACGAAAGCTCTGGGGCAATGGGAAGAAGCCGCCTCCTTTGCCGAAGAAGCCTGGCAGCTCGCTGCGCAGCAAGGCAATCGCATCATGGAGGCGGATTGTCTGGCCAGGATGGCCGATACACGTATTAACTTCGGGCAACCGGGCGAAGGAGTCACAGCGGCGCGGGCCGCCTATGCCATCAGCCTTGAAATCGAACACGCCTGGAGCCAGGCCCTGAGCGGTTACACGTTAGCGCGGGGGCTTGTGGAAATTGGTTCCTACGAGGAAGCGCTTACCATTGCACTCCAAAGTACCGAAGCAGCCCACACACTGACCTTCAGCATCCTTCTCATAGTAAACCTGTTGACGCTCGGAATCATATACCAGGCCCTTCAGCTTCCTGAGAAAGCGATGGGGGCCCACCTGGAAGCGCTGAAGATTGCTGAGTCTCTATCGGCGAAGCGTTATATTGCCATGAGTGCCTCTCTTCTCTGTGCTGTCTCTGTCTTCGCCGAGGACTGGGAGGTGGCTTCCAGATATGCCATGCGAGCACTGGCTGCAAGAGACCCTCACGAGGTGATTTTTGCCGAAACTCCTCGCTGGCCTGAGACCGCGGCACTGCTGCATGCCGACGACAGCGAGCAAGCCTCCAAAGACCTCCATCTTTTTCGCGAACATTTCGGCACAAAGAAGCGCTGCCACATTGTCCTGGCCCGTGCGCAAGCGGTGCTAGCCCAGTCGCAGGGCGAAAGCCAACAGGCGATAGTGTATTTGCGGGAAGCCATAGCGGGAGCGATAGAAATAGGCCTTCCGGGAGAATGTTGGCAGGCGGAGGCGGCCCTGGGAAGGCTGTACCTCGCTCGCGAAGAACACGAGCAAGCCGAGCAGGCCTTTACGCGTGCTGCATCCGCTATCAAGCAGCTTGCTGGAAACATCACGAATGACGAAATGCGCGAGCATTTTCTCACACAGGGACGTTTCATTATTGAATGCTCCGGCCGATAGGGATTCCAATCTTCTGCAGTGTCCTGAAGATATTCCAGTTGCTCCGGGTTTGCCATAGCAGGTATCTCACAACGAGATCGCGGCGTTAACCAGGGGGAAGAAAGAAGGTGGAGAAGGACCCAATGTGAACTGATTTCCAAAACGTGCTCGTTGAACACGATGAAAGCGTGGTCACGCTCACTATAAACCGCCCTGATAAAGACCTCACAACAAACGATTGTCCAACAACACTACTCGTCTGGCAAACGCTTTTACCAACGCTCGTCAACTATACTTGACCTGTCGTATGAAGCCGCTGGCGAGTGTTTGATTCTGCGACGCACGGCGTATATCGTCATCGTGGAGCATGGAGAAACACTTCCCGCGCGCTGCTGACAGACGAAAAGGAAGCAGGAGTAACCAGCATCCTTGAACTGTTCGCAGCAGGGTCAGGCTCATCGCTCGTGGGTAGCTGATTGTGCCAACTCTGCACGGACTCCAGAGGATTGGAGTTGAATGAAGGAGGACAACGTTGGAGAACGATGCACAGCATTTGATTCACACAGAAACTGACGGCCAGAATGGCGGGACTACAGCCACTCCGCCTCTCACGAAGCCCACGAAGCCGGGCGGGAAGAAACCAGCCTCTGCGGGCAACGCTTCCAAGCAGGAGGTCACTACCAAAGAGACGGCGCACGCTGCACTCGAGGAGGAACGACGCCAAGCTGCCGCAGCACAAGCGGCTGTAGAGGACTTGCAGCGACGGTTGGCTGCCGTCGAGTCAGCACTCGCTGAAGAACGACAAAAGACCGCCGAGGCGCAGCAGGTACTCGCAGAACAGCGGTCCGCCGCTGTCACACACGCTGAGACCTCCGAACAAACAACGGAGCAGATGCCGGGTGGGGAGGCTGCCTTCGGCCTCATGCCGCTTGTTGGCTTTCGTGGCACAGATCTCTTCAACATCAGTCAACAGATGGTCGCGCAAGCGATCAAGCAACCACCATTAGCTTTGAAGCACTACACGAATTTCCTGCTGGAGATGGGCCGGGTGATGACCGGTCAATCCACCGTCGAGCCGGATGCCAAGGACAAACGTTTCACCGACGAAGTGTGGAGAACGAATCCGT
The DNA here is from genome assembly GCA_001919995.1 of Ktedonobacter sp. 13_1_20CM_4_53_11. The sequence goes on along the minus strand of MNIY01000209.1, from coordinate 112 downwards.
ATTACCACGCCCTTCTGCAAACCTATTTGACCTGGCAGCAGAGCTTCAACGCCTTTATCGACGATGCAGACCTTGACAAAAAGGATGCCGACCGGGCGCGCTTCGTCCTCTC
>MNIY01000065.1 GCA_001919995.1 Ktedonobacter sp. 13_1_20CM_4_53_11 | reverse complement strand
CATCTGGTGCGTTTAACCCGTAAAGAGGATTCGCGATCTCGAACCATTTGCCGCGATGCCGCATCCAAGCCTTCTCATTCGTTTGTTGCATATCAGCGCCTCCTGATTGGCTTTGGTTTTTATGTAAGGTGCTTATGTACCTGGTAGTGCATTACGTTTCTCATCGAGGGAACAATTACTGTTTTCTCTCTACAATGTTTTTAGACGGCGGGCATCTCAGGCCCACTACCCTGGCTTGCAGAGATCGCTAATGGCGACAGAGTGTGCGTCGCGCTGTAGGGATGTTGACGCATAATAACACCCGCTTCTGCTAAAAGCCCTTGATATGTTCCTTCTATCTCGCCGTTGTAATCGAACGGTTGATCGTAGATAATCTCACGAATACCAGCCTGTACCAGTGCTTTAAGACAACCAAGGCATGGACGAAGCGTAACGTAGAGGGCGGCATGATCGGTGGCAGTACCCTGGCGAGCAGCGAGCAAAACGGCATTTTGCTCAGCATGTACACAAAGGCATAATTCGTATCCCTGGTGACGAGGTGCATCGGAGGCACAACGAGGACAACCGCCCTCGTTGCAATTTTTCACGCCAAAAGGCGTTCCATTATAACCAGTACTCACAATTCTGCGGTCAATTACAATTAACGCACCAACTGGACGACGTTGACAATTTGAACGGATAGACACGTCCCAAGCAATATTCATGTAGTAATCGTCCCACGGCGGGCGAATATGTTCGCTCATTTATTTGCCTTCCGATGTCAAAATCTAGAGCATAGAGCAGCCAACGTACGTTCATAGAATGAAATGAGACCGACCTAAAAGCATACCGAGCATTAAGCCCAGGTTAAAAGTGATCAGGGCGATTATTACGACTGCATCAAAGCTCATTTTGTTTTGACCTCCTGCTTGCGGGCAGCAAATGATATTGCATACCGGATATTGGCTCTAAAGAGCACTCGAGCTAAAAGGGCTTTTTTCACAAAGCATCTTCATTGATGTTCTACGATCACCCACGATTGCTTCATTGCTTGATTACTCACTGATCCGGTTTCGGATGGCAAAACCTCCTCAATCTACTATGGAGCAAAGCTCTTTGATTAGCTACATTTATAGGCTTTTAGTTTCGCTATCAATACAAATTTGAAAAGATAACCTTATAAGATTATATTAACATATGGATTTTGGCAAGTCAATGAAAATTGGAAGTCAAAAGTATCCTAATAAGCATATACTTACAAATTTGTAGGAATTGATGATCACATTAAAAACATGAACATATTCCAAAATTTGTCGCTGCTTTATTAAAGCAGGCGTGATATTTGCGAAGGAAACTGATTCATTTCAACGAACATTAAATTTGCTTACTGAAATACTATGAATTATAATGAAACATCTACCTCATTCAACTAATGTATTGAGAAGATTTAAGCCGAACATTGCAGTTTTTGCATCTAGCTAGATTGTTCTGCTATTATCTTGACATAGGGTATATAATCATAGCACACTTAGTAATTTAGAATATAAAGCTATTCTTAACAAGAAGCTTTAATGATATTTTGTTTGCAAGAACATTGTTAAAAAGCAGTTCTTCTAAGATGTTTTTCGTATGATCTGAAGGTATTGGTAGAAGGAGTGGATCTACATGAGCTTAGATTCCATCACCATCAGAAAATACTGGCAAGAAGCAAAGCGGCTCACAGCCGACCTTCAACCTGGTACACAGTTCTCAACTCCTGAACTTGTCACTTACCTCAATAGCCATCTCCCATCACCTCATGAAGAGATGACGAAGACAAAGGTGAACTATCTGCGTGACCAGGGCATACTAAAGCCGCAGGAATCCGGTGGAGAAATAAGAACAAGCTGGCGCTATACGCCAGATGACGTTCGTCGCGCCTTGATTGTAGAACTTCTGAAAACAGATGGGTATGTTAGTGTCAAAGAGATCAAGGGATGGCTACTGAGCTTTTCTGAAGGAGATGGGCATAGTGACGTAGTAGGTGTGCAAACGCTTCGCACAAACACGCAAGAATTACAAACCTCACCACCACCCACTTCGGTTAATTCAGCTTACGCGCTTCTGCGTAATCGCGCTTTGGGGACGTTGATAACCGCCCTGGGATTTGGCGGGGCTGAGATGACTCCGCCAGAATGTTTGATCGGCATCCGTACAGTGGTTCAGACTACAGAAGAAGCTTATCTCAGTAAATTGACATGGGACCGGGCTCGTACGCTGTTGGAAAATGAAGCATGGACTCTGGCTGTCTCCGATGCATATTTCAAATTGTATGTCTATACGGATTTCGTAAAGCTTCAAAAAAACCGACCTGCAGTAGCCAGAAAGTTGCCTCAGAACAATTGGTACTTCCTGACACTGCAAGATCCTGTTGGTCAACTCTATCAAGTGGTGCTGGGTTTGCCGGAGTCGAATATCCAACAACCATCTATTATGACCATTGATGAAGCTCTTGAAAAGCGTATGGGAAATGACAAACCTATACAGCTAGGGGAATTCCCTGGACTTTCGACACTTTTGAGAGCCGCCTTTATCAATCAACTGGATATTACGAGAGGGACAACGCTTGCAGTTCTCGTTGAGATTATTGCTGCTGTTTCAGATGGGTGGGATTACTGTAATGTCCTGGTGTCTGAGCCTTCTGATGATGGCAATGAGAAATGGTTGCGTGTCCTTGAATATAGTTCAAAGTTTCCGCCTCACCTTAAAAGCAAGCTGGTGGAAATTGGACAACCCCTTTCAGGTTGGTATCAGAGAGTTGTGGGAGTGATTTATATTGCTGGGCATACGCGGACAGGTGAGAAACCCCTAGTTTTCACTGACGAATTACGAGCAGGTTTAAAGGCATTTGGTTATATTTGTGGGGATATGATTGCACGCGACCAGATCGAGATCGAGACGGTGCGTAGTGTAAGCCGGGTGTCTACACGTCCCCTGTATCCCCTAACTTCATCTACAAGTTTGGAGACTTTGTTACAAAGTATCGCAGATGAAGTGAAGAAAGGAGTGGGAGTCAGTCTCGTGAAGGTAGCGGTGAGCTGGATTTATCTTCTCACCTTAAACATTCAGAATACGTCCAAAGATACAATATCACAATGGTTGCGCCAACAAGGGATCGATATGGCTGGCAACTTTCTGGCTAACAATCTCTGGGATCCACCTCATCGGGACCCTCTACCCATTGGCCGTTGTAAGCTTGGTGATGATCAGTATGTTTTCGCGATTTTGCAAGCTGTTGATCTATCCGAAGATCAATATAAAAAGCGCATAACGTATCTTCAGCAAGAAATGAGGCTGATGCGCATTGGAGGGCTCTCTCCTGATTTCTATCCTTCGGCTATCACGTTCCGCTATGATGACCTTCATCAGCAACTTGAGAACTATGGCATGCTTGCAATGGTAGCCGATTTAAAGGAGCGAACGCTCGAGAGGCTCACCGCAGGGCCATATTTTAAACGGGGACATGAAGCACTTTACACGAATGATCTTGACCACGCGGTTTCGGAATTTGAAGATGCATTGCGCTATGTACCCAACAGTTGGTATGGCTATAAACACCTTGCCGAAGCACGAATGCTGCAAGGTACTAGTAGCTCTATTGAAGAGGCCATTGAGAAATGTCAAAAAGCAATTGAACTAAACTCGCATTATGCTTCAGCTCATTGTTTGCTGGCAGATTGTTACTCATATGAAGGCAGATTCGGTGAGGCATTGATAGAATATGAAAAAACCTTACACCTTGATAGCACTCGCCATGATTTCCTTACCCGTTATGGCCTTGCGCTTGCAAGCATGTCACCTTCTGAATATCAAAATGCCCTTCAATATTTGCGGCGAGAGCAACCTGATCTTGTCGAGCAGCGCGCCTACCTGAACCAGCCGTGGCTGGAAGCCATTGACAAGTTTGATCGAGTGCGCAAGTTACGTACATCGAACGATACACCCGATGAACAGCGTGCACGGCGTGCCAATTATTACTACTATCGAGGCTACGCTTATCTGCAAGCTGGTCTAATTGACAAAGCTGTCGAGGAATTTGCAGTTGGGAGGAAACTTGCACCTGATAATTTACAACTGATCCAGGCTTACTCCTACGCCTTGAGTCTTCGACGCAGAGAGGAGAGAAAGAACAAAACAACAGAGATCGGTTAGTCAAAAACCTATGAAATGAGGCTTGGGTATTGTAATCTATAGGGGGTCATGATTTGGGAACAACATCAAGTTCTCCACCAGTTGTACAGCCAGGGGTGTTTGTACAACCAGCAGGGGCACAACTAAGAAGCGCACCTGACGAGGAAGCACTGATCAAGGTTTGGGACGAGGTAGGAGAGTGCCTGGGGTATCCTAAACCTGATGGTTGGCGCATACAGATTCACAAAACTGGAAGGTTAGTTAAATTATTCAGCCGTTCGGGCAAGGACTGGGCAAGAGTATTTCCCTCAATTCTAAAGATGATACGGGATCAGTTGGGGGACGATCAAGTTATCTTGGACACGGAGATAGTCGGTTTCGATCACAATGGTGAACATTTGGCACCTTCGAGACTTCGCTATGCTCACCATTACCTTCCATGGCGGCTTTACCCTTGCTGAGTACAAATCCATTGAATCTGAGGAAGACCTTATCAAATTTTATCAACAATGCCGGTCAAGAAAAGCTGAAGGGTTTGACGGAGCTATTATCAAGCAACTGGATACACCGTATTTTACCGATGTCTTAAAGGTCAAGCCTGAAGAAACTGTGGATGCCGTCGTAGTGGGCGCTGAACGGGATCTCAGTGGAGAGATCAAAACGCTATTACTGGCTCTACCTTGCCATAAACGCGATAGCTGGGTTCCAATTGCTAAAGTCGCGAGAGAAAGTACAGCAGATTGGAACACGGTGTGGTCGGCGTGCGAACCTCATATTCAAGACTATTGTCCAGGTAATCTGGAAGATCCACCTGTTATACCCGATTTATGGATTGCTCCTAAGATAGTGGTGACTGTTAAGGTGACTGAATTAAAAACTGGAAAGAATTATCTGGTGTTTGGCTTTGGTGCCAGAGATTGCGTTCTTCGTGAAGATAAAAGCCCTCAGGAGGCGACAACGTTTGAGCAGGTGCTCCAACTGGCCGGTCAAAGTGAAATCCTAGAGCCTCGACAGAAACAGCAGCAACTAAGCCTCTTTGAATGAGAGAGGCCAAGTACGACTACTTCAACAAACTATAAACGAATGAAGGGAACAGCTTCACTGCTGCTCCCTTTGTTGTGTAACAACAAGATTCCTACCTCGTCAACACCTCAAACCGCTCGATATCTCCTCTAACGATATCAAGGCTTGCCCGCCAGAAGTCCGCCGAGCGGATATCGATGCCGAATTCGGCCGCCAATGTCGCGGCATCAGCCAGGCCAGTGGATGACAAAAGCGCATCGTAGCCCTGCTTGAACTTCTCAGGGTCCTGTTGATATTGTGCGTACAGTCCAAGTCCGAAGAGCAGACCGAACATGTAGGGATAGTTGTAGAACGAGACCTCTGTACTGTAATAATGCGGCTTCATGGCCCACATGTACGGGTGTAACCGGGACTCATCTAAACCATCACCATAGGTCTCGCGCTGCGCCTCCAGCATCAATGTATTGAGTTCGTCAATGGATAATTCTCGCTGCTTGCGAGCCTCGAAGACGCGCTGTTCAAAAAGGAAACGACTGGTGATATCGACTACTACCTGGCAAGAGCCTTGCAGTGACGCCTCCAGGATCATGATCTGTTCCTGCTTATCTGCTTTGCGCAATGCTGCCTCGCGAACAATGGTTTCGCAGAAGATGCTCGCTGTTTCCGCTAACGTCATGGGCGTATCCCGTTGCAGCATCGTCCGCTGCGCCAGGTTCAGGTTGTGGTAGCCATGTCCCAACTCGTGCGCCAGGCAACTCATACCACCATACGAGGACTTAAAGTTCGCAAAGACGCGTGACTCGTCCTTACGCAAGGGAGTGCAGTAGGCGCCATCAACTTTTCCCTCTCGCGGCTCAGCATCGATCCACTGTTCGCTGAAGGCCCGTGCCGCGAAGTTTGATAGCCTGCATGAGTACGTACCAAATTGATCGGCGATGAACTGAGCTGCTTCATCATATTCCCAAACCCTGTCGCTCTTACCCACAGGCGCGAACAGGTCGTACCATGCAAGCCGGGGCAGACCCAGAGCACGGGCTTTGGCACGCAGGTAACGCCGGAAATCGGGAAATGACTCGCGGGCTGCCGTCATCATGGCATCAAGCGTTGCGCCGTCGATCTGGCTGTCGAACAACGAAGCCTCAAGAGGAGATTGCCAGCCGCGTTTCTTTGCCAGCACGTTGACCTCTCCCTTGATGCTGTTGAGCGCGGCTGCCAGTGACACTGCCGCCTGCTTCCAACCACGAAGCTCGGCCTCGTAGGCACGCTTGCGCACTGCGCGATCCGGCTCGTCAGCCATATTGCGTACAACGCTCATGGGGAGATCCTGAATGTGACCATCCACCTCCAGCGGCACGCTCAGTTGAGAGGTTATATCGCTGTGTAACCTGGACCAGGCGGTGCCGCTACTGAGATTCAGTTCGGAAGCCAGTTCCTCTTCAGCCGGACCCATCAAGTGGGTGGCAAGCAATTTTGCTTTTCTCAGTATATGAGCATGTTCACGCGCAATGGTCGAGCCGGCAATCAGAGCTTCTACATCGAGTGAACCAATCCAGGCGGTGAAGCGCGTGTCAAGTTGTTTGAGCGTTACCAGCGATTTCTGCAGTTCGCTCATTTTAGCCTGTGCAAGGCTATCATGTGTATTGGTCGTGATAAAACACGAGATATACGCGCTCAAGGTCGACGTGGCCTCCAGCACTGTATTATAACGTTGAATGATCGTCTCTACTGTCTTTATCGTGTCAGTGCCGAGTGAAACGGTAGCTTGCCCCTCGATGTGGTGGGTATTGAAGAAATGAGCGAACTCATCGATATCTCGCACAACGCTTGAGTAATCCCGCGCGAATTCCTGAGACTCCAGGCCGGGATAGACGACCGTCATATCCCAGCGAGGCAATGTACTGACAATACTCATACGATACTTCCCCTTTGTAATATCTGTATACCCACCGTCTCGATTCGTGCGCGGGAACATGATGAATACACTTGATCTCGTTGCCGCGGAATCTTCAACACACCTGGCGCTTCTTTTGAGGATTGGCGATCCTCTTTGATCAGCAGGCTTCTAGATTTGATGTGTTTATATCGAGCAATAGAATACGATGTGCCAGGTTTGGAAGGTATTTTCTCCTCAGGGTGTAGTATCGCACAGAGTTGAGGTAATGGCAAATTATCTCATTGTATCGCTTCCCCATTGATAGCAGAAGCGTAGACCTCCTGCAGTTTTGGCACTGTATCATAATTTGGGAGTTCCGAGGGCAGTATCCAGCGCCTCTCAACGGCCTCCCAATCTGTATGAATAGCTTCAGGAGTAAGCGCCTCGAAGAGATAGGGATGAATATAAAAATGCCGGTTCAGCGATGGGTCAAGGTGTTCTACTACTGACCCGCGTCTGAGCATGCGTACCTGCTCACGTTGTAGACCTGTTTCTTCGCGAATTTCAGTATATGCCTGCTCATCGGGAGTGACGCCAGGCTCTACAAAGCCACTGATACCTGCCCAATGGCCCTGATAGCTGCCAACTCGCTGGCTCCGTCGCACGATCAAAATACGAGGCTCACCGGCATCCGTGCGCTTGAGAAAACTTGTGACCACGTGTGTGGGGCGTAAAGGTTGCTGAATAGTATCGCTGTGTTGTGTGTTCATTGCTGGACCTCTTTCTGTTTTCCAGTCTTTCTCTATTTTTTAAGATGAGGTGACAACATCTCTCAATTTCTGTATACTTTGACCACCTTATCTTTGATATTGTACTGCATCCTGAACTATCAACAACCTTGAAGAGAACATATATTTTATATGGACGTACAGGAGACACCAGCTCTCATACCAGCGCAAGATGAAGCGCAGGCACATTCGACTCCTGCAGCGACGGGGGAGACAAACCCAACGCCGCGTGGGCGGTGGTATGGTGTATTGCTTCCCTGGTGGCAGGCTGCCATGGCTGTGATGCCCATCTTCCTCATCACCCGTTTCATCTTTCTCTTACTGACGTATTTTGGCTCCGTCCTCTTCACGGTCAACAACTACTCGTATGCTGTGGTGCCACTGAACGCAGTTCTACGGAGCTGGTATCACTGGGATGTCATCAACTTTGAGAAAATCGCTATTCATGACTATAGCACCGCGGACCCAACGAAGGCTGCCTTTTTCCCGTTGTACCCATGGTTGGAGCGCGTGGTCGCAGCACTATTACATATTCATACCGATGTTTTTCTCTCCGGCATGCTGATTTCTAACCTCGCTTTTTTGGGTACGCTCATCGTGCTCTACCATTTTGTAGAGGTGGAGTTTGACCGCAACATAGCATGGCGCGCAGCCTTCTATCTTGCCATCTTTCCCACGGCGCTTTTCTTCTTTGCCGCCTATAACGAATCGTTGTTCCTCTTCTTTATGCTGCTCTCTTTTTATGCCATGCGTCACCGTTCGTGGTGGTTAGCAGGACTCTTCGGCGGACTTGCTACCCTGACGCG
>MNIY01000108.1 GCA_001919995.1 Ktedonobacter sp. 13_1_20CM_4_53_11 | reverse complement strand
TGCCGTCGGCTTGAGCAGCACGGCAGCCGTCTCGCTGCTAGAAGCCTGCGGTGGCACCAGCAACAGTACGGGCGGTAATGGGCAAACCGTCAATATTAACTATCTTGAAAAGGACACCGATGGCGTCTACGCATCGCTGGTGAACGACTTTAATAAGCAAAACAACGGGGTCCACGTCACCTACAACAGTAATGCCCCAAACGATACTGGCCAGCTCCTGACGATCCTCACCACCATGCTGCGGGCGCGCGGGAGCTCCATCGATGTCTTTCCGATGGATATCATCTGGCCCGCTGAGTTTGGGGCCAATGGCTGGACGGTTCCCCTGGATGATAAGTGGCCGGCCAGTGATCGGGCCAATTATCTCGACGCACCGCTTAAGGGCTGTACCTACAACGGCAAGTTGTGGGCGGCACCGACCCGCACCGATGCCGGACTGATGTACTACCGCACCGACATCAACAAAACACCTCCGACGACCTGGGATCAACTGACAAGCATGGCCAAGGCGGCTGCCCCGTCCAAGGCGAAGTTCGGCTATCTCTGGCAGGGGGCCCAGTACGAGGGGCTGGTCTGTGACTTTGTCGAGGTTCTCTACGGCTTTGGCGGTTCCGTACTCGATCCCAGCGATCCCAAGAAGATCACCGTCAACAGCCCGGAAGGGATGCAGGCTTTGACGTTGATGGCCAATTGGGTGGGCACGATCTCGCCACGGGCGGTGACCACCTACAAGGAAGAGGATAGCCGCTCGGCCTGGCAAAACGGGGACTCGGCCTTCATGCGCAACTGGCCATATGCCTATTCGCTGGGCAACGACCCCAAGACCTCCAAAATTGCTGGCAAGTTTGATGTCCATACCATGCTCTATGGCGGCAGCAACACCACCGGTCACTCCTGCCTGGGCGGCTGGCAGTATGGCATCAATGCCTACTCCAAGAACCCCGATGCGTCCTGGAAGTTTGTCCAGCACCAGCTCAACCCCGCCTCGCAGAAAACGATCGCTACAAAGTTGTCGCTGTTCGCCACACTCAAGAGCATCTACACGGACCCCGACGTGCTGAAGGTGGCACCGTTCTTCAGCAAAATGCAGCCCGTCTTCGCGACTGCGCAGCCTCGCCCGGTCTCTCCCTTCTACCCGGACATCTCGAATGCCATTCAGCAGCGCGTCCATAATGCCCTGACCAAGCAAAGCAGCCCTACAGATGCGTTGAGTGGATTACAGTCGGATTTGCAGGCCATCGTGAATAAATAGTATGATGTAGTGCGTCGCTCGAAGTGGGGTATCTGTCCAGATACTCCACTCTCATGAGATGATCTTCATCGAGAAGTCATCTGTCTCTGTATCTGTGCCCATCAAGAGGCCGCCTTGCTCGCTCGAAGGCCCTCTGGATGTGGATAGCGGTAGAAAGGGAGAAGTGCCCATGGCAACACAAGCCGTCGAAGCCCCCGCCAAAAGGGTGACTCTGCGCGAACGCCTGGATTTGGGAAGTGGCTTCACGCCCTACATCCTGGTCCTGCCGACCATTCTCGTGATCCTGGCGGTGGCGGCCTACCCCATCATCAATTCGATCTGGCTCAGCTTTCTGGATAACCCGCTGAGCCCTAGCGCCAGTTTTGTGGGCTTGCGCAACTTTGTGCAGCTCTTTGGCAATCACGAGTTCCTGTCTGCCATTGGCATCACCTTCGCCTTCACGATCGTCGCCGTGGCCCTGGAGACGATCATTGGCTTGGGCATCGCCTTGCTCATCAATGCCACCTTTCCCGGTCGTGGCCTGGTGCGGGCCGCTATTCTGGTGCCGTGGGCCTTTCCCACGGTGATTTCCGCCCAGATCTGGTACCTGATGTACAATGACCGCACCGGCATTGTTAGCTACATTCTGCAGCAGATCCACGTGTTGGCCCCCGGCGATACCTTGTTGCGCACCACCAATGGCATCGTGATAGCGGCCATCATCACCGATGTGTGGAAAACCGCGCCGTTTATGACCCTCTTGCTGCTGGCCGGGCTGCAGGTCATTCCCCATGAATTGTATGAAGCTGCCGGCGTCGATGGCAGCACGCGCTTCCAGCAATTCTGGACGATTACCCTGCCCATGCTCACCGGGCCGCTGATCATCGCCTTACTCTTCCGCACGCTGGCTTCGCTGGGCATCTTCGATCTGCTCTACATCCTGGGGGGCAACCAGGTGCAAAGTATGGCCTCGTTCTCGTATAATTTCATGTTTACGCGTTCCACCTTCGACTTTGCCACGGGAGTGGCGGCTGCCGTGACGCTCTTTGTGACCGGACTGATCGTCAGTCTGCTCTATATCTTGTTGATGCGCGTCACCCAACGGTAGCTCGTCGAGAGAGCCATTCCTGGAAAGGAAGGAGATGTCTTATGGCAGTTAAGGAACAGGTGTACCCGGATGCCAAAGCCGGTGCCAAGCCGGCCCAACCGGGAAGACGCATCCCGTGGGGCAAAATCGGTCGCTATACCGCTGTGGTGTTAGTCGTGTTCGTGGCCCTGGCCCCGCTCTACTGGTCCATCGCCACCTCGGTCAAAAGTGGCATCGAGCTCAATGTCTCGCCGCCCACCCTCTTTCCCCACACCTTCAGCTTGGAGAACTACCAAAACGATCTGTCTTTGTCGACCTTTACGCGCGATCTGCTCAACAGCACGATCATCGCCACCATCACGACGTTACTGGCCTTGTTCTTTGGCATTCTGTGCGCCTATGCAGTGGCGCGCATGAAGTTCCGCGGCAAATCGCTGGTGCTGGGGATCACCTTGTCGGTGGCCATCATCCCGCTGATCGCCATGGTGGGGCCGCTCTACGTGATCTTCACGGGTCCGCTGCCCATCTACAACACGTATGCCGCCCTGATCATCCCCGACCTGGTGCTGACCTTGCCGATCACGGTGTGGTTCATGACCTCGTTTTTCCGCGATCTGCCGCCCGACCTGGAAGAGGCGGCGCTGGTAGATGGGGCCACGCGCATGCGTGCGCTGTGGGAAGTGATTGTGCCGCTGACCGCCCCTGGGGTCTTCGCGGCAGCCATCCTCTCGTTCATCGCGGTGTGGAACGACTTCCTCTTTGGCTTGACGCTGACGACCGATGAGAATGCGCAGCCAATCACCGTGGGGGTCTCGCGCTTTGCGGGGGAACATACCATCCCGTGGGGTGAAATAGCGGCGGCGGCGGTGATTGTGACTATCCCGCTGGCGATTGTGGTGCTCATCCTGCAGAAACGCATTGTCTCTGGCTTAACAGCCGGGGCTGTCAAAGGTTAAAGCAAATACAACACTCATAGCACATGTTGCGAACAACATGAGACATCCCGAATTTTTGCTGAGACGGGGTTCTTTGGGGAAGGCATCGTCAAACCCGTAGGGGCGGGAGAGGCGTGGAGAAGGGTGGGGACGCTTGCGTCGCCCTGGGAGGAAGGGTGAATGCGCTCATGGGACCAGGACGGGGGCGACGCAAGCGTCCCCACTCCACCCCACCGCTACCCCCGCCCCAACGGAAACGAAGCCTCTTCTCAAACCTGTCGGTACATTTCGGGATGACTCGTGTTGGCCGCAACATGTGGCATGAGTGTTACCAATATTCTCAATTGGCTAGCTATGAATGAGTCAACGGAAGCGGCGTGTGTCCATGGGCGGGCAAAAAGGGAGCAAGTCTTCCAGCGGATGTTCGCCGCTGATCCGCACCGCCCCCGGTATCATTTTCTGCCGCCATCGGCGTGGATGAACGATCCCAACGGGCTGATCTACTGGAAAGGACACACTCACCTATTTTACCAATACGTCCCCAACGATCCGCCGTGGGAAACAAAACATTGGGGCCATGCAGTAAGCACCGACCTTGTCCACTGGCTTGACTTGCCGGTCGCATTAGCTCCAACGCCGGGAGGACCTGACCAGGATGGATGCTTCTCCGGCTGCATCGTCAACCACGATGGCGCCCCAACGCTCATCTACACAGGCGTGCGGGGAGACCAACAGTTACCGTGCCTGGCCACCAGCCCTGATGACTTGATTACCTGGCAGAAGTATCGGGCAAATCCAGTGATTGCTGCACCGCCGCAGGAACTGGATCTGCTTGCGTTCCGCGACCATACTGTGTGGAAGGAAGGAACTACCTGGTATCAGCTGATCGGTGCCGGGATCAGAGGAGTCGGGGGTACGGCTCTGCTCTATCGATCGCCGAACCTTGTTGACTGGGAGTACATGCATCCTCTCTACACCGGTGACCGAAACCGCAGCGAACCGGTGTGGACCGGCTCCATGTGGGAATGCCCCGACTTCTTTCACCTGGGCGACAAGTCCGTACTTATGGTGTCGGTCTACGATGACAGTCGCTTTCGCGAGGAGGCGTATGACGGGTGCCTGCACTACGCCGTCGCCTTCGTTGGGGCCTACACTGATCACACTTTTACCCCTTGGACCCAGAGCATTATTGATTACGGCGGCCACTTCTACGCGCCACAGACCATGCTCGCCCCCTCAGGTCGTCGCCTTCTATGGGGATGGCTCTGGGAGGGAAGCAGTGACGAGGCACAGCGGGCCGCCGGGTGGGCAGGGGTCATGTCTCTACCGCGTGTTCTCTCGTTGTCTGCCGACAACATGGTGAGCCTGGAGCCAGCTCCAGAGCTGAAGCAGCTCCGAGGCACCCACCAGCGTGTAATGGATCTGCCCATCCTGCCAACGTCGTTGATGCAGCTCGGGGAGGTTCAGGGCGACTGCCTGGAAATCCAGGCGGAGTTGGTCCCAGACGAAGCAACGGAACTGGGCATCGGGGTGCGGTGTGCCCCAGATGGCACGGAGCAGACTCTCATTCGCTATGACCGCCTGCAAGGACGCCTGCTCATTGACCGACAACGATCCAGCTTAAGCGAGGAGGTGCAGCGGGACATACGAGCAGGGCCGCTTCCGCTTGCTGCCGGTGAGCCATTGCTGTTGCATATCTTCCTTGACCGCTCCGTGATCGAAGTGTTCGCAAACTACCGGTTGTGCATGAGCAGCCGGGTCTACCCGTCCAGAACTGATAGCCTTGGCGTTGGGCTCTTTGCACGCGGTGGAAGTGCCAGGGTCAAGGCATTGGACGCCTGGGAAATGGGGTCCATCAAAGTGGGAGGCTAGTGCTACTTTGTCACTTGGGATCAACGGTGGTATACTCTTGGGCATAAGCACTACAAACTGACCGAGGAAACCAGAATGACCGAATCCTTCATCACCCTGGGGGCCCTGCGCTCCTACACTCGCGAAGGGCGTTCACTCATCCTGGACTACGGGGGCCCGCGCGTCGCGATTACAGCCCTGACAGATCGCATGATCCGCGTGCGGCTGGCGCCTGATGGGACGTTTGCTGCGTGCCGCTCCTGGGCGGTAGTGCGGGCGGACGATGAGTTCCCGGAGGCATCGTTCGCGATCGAGGAGTCGGGCCAGGCGCTCGTGCTGCGAACGGCCTCGCTCGCAATGCAAATCGAGCGCGACCGGGGAAGCCTCTCCTTTGCCGATGCGCAGGGGCAGCCGTTCTGCGCCGACGACGCGGGCATGCAGTGGGGCCAGGCCGCATCGGAGCCACGCCGAATTGCTTGTGCCAAGCGCATCGAGGCTAGCGAGCACTTCTTCGGCTTCGGTGAGCGCACCGGGCAACTCGACAAGCTCGGGCACCAGATGATCAACTGGGCGACCGATCCGCGCTTCGATATTGGAGCGAGGCAGCCCGGCACCTGGCTGATGGAGGCCGAGGGCGGCGAGCTTGACTACTACGTGGTGTACGGGCCGTCACCGGAGCAGGTGAGCGAGGGCCTCGGCGCGCTGCTGGGGACTATGCCGCTGCCACCGCGCTGGGCGCTGGGCTACCACCAGAGCCGCTGGAGCTATGCGACGGAGTCGATGGTGCGCGAGCTGGCGGCCGAGTTTCGCACGAGCGACATCCCCTGCGACGCGATTCACCTGGACATAGACTACATGGATGGCTATCGCGTCTTTACCTGGAACCCGCAGGGCTTCCCTGATCCAGGGGCGCTGCTCGCCGATCTGCGCCGCGATGGCTTCCGCGTCGTGCCGATCATCGACCCCGGCGTGAAGAGCGATCCCGATTATCTGGTCTACCGGGCAGGGATGGAGCGCGACGTGTTCATCCACCGGGCCGACGGCGCGGTATTTCATGGCTTCGTCTGGCCCGATGACGCGGTCTTCGCCGATTACACGCGGCCGGATGTACGTGAGTGGTGGGGAGACATGCAGAAGGCGCTTGTGGATGTGGGCGTTAGCGGCACTTGGAACGATATGAACGAGCCAGCGGTGTTCGGGCATCCGTTCAGTCAGGGCGGTGGCCTGGTCGGGACGATCGATCTCGATGCCATCCAGGGTCCTGAAGGCGAGCGAACGACCCATGCCGAGGTACATAACCTTTACGGCTATGGCATGACCCGCGCCTCTTACGAGGGGCTGCGGCGATACCTCGATGACCAGCGGCCTTTCGTGCTGACGCGCTCGGGCTTTGCTGGCGTGCAGCGCTGGGGCGCCTGCTGGATGGGCGACAACACCTCCTGGTGGGAGCACCTGGAGCTGGCGATGCCGCAGCTCATGAACATGGGTCTGTCGGGCGTACCCTTTGTCGGCACCGACATTGGCGGCTTCAACGGCAACGCCAGCGGCGAGCTGTTCGCCCGCTGGATGCAATTCGGCGCCCTGGCGCCCTTCTGCCGCGGCCACTCACTAAGTGGTACCGAACGCCACGAGCCCTGGAGCTTCGGCCCGCGCGTCGAGGCCATTTGCCGCGAGTTCCTGCGGCTGCGCTACCGGCTGCTCCCCTACCTCTACACGCTCTTCTGGGAGGCGTCACGGCGCGGGACTCCTGTGCTGCGGCCGTTGCTCTATCACTTCCCGGACGACCCGGCCACCTACCAACTCCACGACCAGGTGCTGCTGGGGCCGTCGCTGATGGCGGCGCCGATTTACCATCCTGGTCGTGAGCACCGCCACGTTTACCTGCCGGAAGGCGCATGGTACGACTGGTGGACCGACGAACTAATCGCCGGGCCGATACATCTCCTGGCATACGCGCCGCTGGAGCGCATGCCGCTCTACGTCCGTGCGGGGACGATCATCCCCAGCGGGCCGGACCTGCGCTACGCGGACGAGCGCCCGCTCGACCCGCTGACGCTGGACCTCTACCTTGACCACGGGGCGTTCACGCTCTACGAGGATGACGGCCACAGCTTTGAGTACGAGCACGGCCAGTTCTGTACGACTAGCTACACGCTGCGACGGACTGAAGATCGGCTGGCTTTCGAGATCAGCGCACGCGAAGGCGCTTACGTCCCGCCAGCGCGCCGGCTCCTGATCAGGGTTCACGCTGTAGACGAGCAGGCGGCGGAAGGGCACCGCAGCGCGAACTACGATCCTGATCGCCGGCTGTTGACGCTCCAGGTTGATGATGACGGCAGCGCACGGACGTTGAGCTTTAAGCTGGCAAAAGTATCCCATCCTTAGAGGAGAAAAGGGAATTGTTTTATCAAGATCATTTTTTTGATTGTCTCTGTCTCCTGAGCAAGATACTGGTGATTACTGCTACCAGGCCAGCAACAAAGAGCGGCAGACCTACCTGTGTACTCTGCGTCACCGCCCAGAGTACACAGGCAATAACTTCCAGCGCGAGGCCGCCCACGAAGAGTATAACGATCGCCAGCGGCGAGCTTGAAAAGGAAGTGCGGATATCCTGGCGACCGAAGGCAGAAGTTTGAGGGGGGGTCGAACGCTTCTCTTGCTCTGGAACTGTATCTTCAACAGTCGTTGCTGCTACAGGCAGGTACTGATCAATGGCTGATCGGAGGGTCGCGTACAGCGCTTCAATCTTGGGGCGCGACGCGCGAACATAGAGTTTGCTCTGCCCGTCTCTGACCATGAGTTCCCGAAAAAGCGGTTCATATGTTTTGTGGCGCAATGTGACAGAGGTGATGGTTGAAAGGGAGCGTTCTTCAAGAAAGGAGCGCTTCCTGGGGAAGTCTACGGCGTAATAGCCGATCAAGCGCCGGTTAGTGACGATGACCTCGCAAAGTACGCTGCGCTGTTCCCGGCCACTGTCCCAGATCGCAGGGATGGCGAGCAAGGGTATTTCGCCGGGCTGCATATGGTCCCGCAGGTGTTTTACTCTTTTCAGTATTTTTTCGGCTGCGCGTGTTTGTTGGCTGTCGGTCGATGGCATTGAGCTAGCTGGCCTTTCAGTGTATCTGGGGAGATTATAGCATATGTAGAGGAAAAATAGGATTCTTGGGGCAGAGTGAAGGAAGAGTTTTTTGGGCTTGTGGTTACCTTACGTATTATGTTATGCTTTCTCTGTTAAGTCAACTATTATCATGGACAAATAACTTATGGCTCAACAAGAAGAGATAGGCAGCAGCGATACTGAGAATGTCAACAGTTCGAAAGCAGCAGGCGAAGCGTCATCCCCACCTGCACACTCTTCGCGGTTTCTTACCAGTAAGAAGGTCACGGATCACCTGGCCAACGAGCGTACCTTTCTTGCCTGGATACGTACTGGTCTGGCAATCATAGGTTTTGGCTTTATTGTCGAGCGATTTGGACTGCTGCTGCGAGAAATTGGCATAAAAATAACGAATGCGCCCCTCCCCAGTCACTACTCGTCTCAGGTGGGTATTACCTTGACGATTCTTGGCATCGTGGTGATGGTAGTAGCGCTGCTCAATTTCTTACAGAATCGACGAGCTATCGATAAGGAAGAGTTTCATCCTCGTCGCGGCTTTGCCATCTTCATGACAATTGTGATGTGCCTGATAGGGGCTATACTGGCTGTGTACCTCTATTTTACGACCTAGTTTCCGGCGCGGCCGCGACGGTTGTCCTTATAGTTACGATTATTGTTGGTAGTGCTCGACGATGTTTTCGTCGCGCACTTTGGCTTCTTCGGGGTTGAGCCCAAATTCTCTGCGGGCGCGGCGTTGTCGCAAGAGATCCCAACACTGGTCCAGTTGGATTTCTACTTCATGCATGCGGGCACGCTCAGTTTCGTCGAGTTGGCCCCCTTCTGCTTGTTTCATGAGCTCATGTTCTTCCTCGACCAGTTTGTTGATGCTATTCAGAATCTGGCTGTCGTCCATAGTTTGCTCCTTGCTCCTGGTGGTGATGGTTTTGTGGCGTTATGGGTTGCCTATAGCGGCGAAAAACGTGCACACTGCTTCATTTGTTATATTATAACCCAACGGTGTGATTAGCGGTAGGCGAGTTTACCAGGTAACGCGGGGTGATGTGCTGCAAGTTGGGTTGCGTGGGACCTCTGACTCCGAATGTACCCGTTTTCACGGCTAGTTAAACGCCCTGGCTTAGAGTACTAAAAAAAACAAGCCTTGTAGAAAAAGGCTTGTTTTTATATTTTTTTACTGTGTGGTATGAAGCTACCTGCGAAATCCTACTGTACGTTGTAGTGGGATTTATGGTAGTAGACCATGCCCTTGCCAACGACCTTCACGGGTTGGAGTTCTTTGAGCATGATGACTTCGCCACACTTGTTGCAAATGCGGTTGGTAAGATGGTTGAGCTCTTCGCGGTTTGCGAGTGAGGCACGAGCCGTCTTTGAAAGTTCACCCTTTTTAGGCATTGATACTAGACCCCTTTCACCTATCTTCTTGCTTGATTGCTGTTTTT
>MNIY01000029.1 GCA_001919995.1 Ktedonobacter sp. 13_1_20CM_4_53_11 | reverse complement strand
CTGGCAATTCTCAAGATTCACTCTCGTGACGTACCTCTTGCGAAGGATGTCGACCTCATTACCATCGCCCGTGCCACTCCAGGTATGGTTGGCGCCGACCTGGCGAACCTGGTCAACGAAGCCGCACTGCTGGCTGCCCGCCGTAACCTGGAGGCGGTTACGCAGAACTGTTTCGATGAGGCCCTTGACAAGATCCTTATCGGCGCGGAGCGTCCGCTCGTTCTCTCTGAAGAAGATTTGAATGTTGTTGCGTACCACGAAGGTGGTCATGCGCTGACGGGACTGCTGCAAGAAAACGTCGACCCGGTCTCCAAGGTCACGATTGTGCCTCGCGGACAGGCCCTTGGCGTTACGCAGTATACACCGTTGGACGATCGCTACAACTACTCGAAGGATTACCTCGAGGCGCAGCTGGTAACCGCTCTTGGTGGCCGGGCCGCCGAGGAGGTGGCCATAGGGCACATTACGACGGGAGCGGAGAACGATCTCCAGCGTGTCACAGCTATTGCGCGCCAGATGGTTGCCCGCTGGGGTATGAGCGAAAGGCTCGGTGCCGTCTCCTTTAGCGATCGTGATGACCCGTTCGCCGGTACCGCCCTGGCAAACAATTCCCGCGAATACAGCGAGAAGACGGCCACGCTCATTGATGAAGAGGTCGATCGCATCGTGAAATGGGCCTATAATCGAGCCGTTAGCCTCCTGTCGGAGCATCGCACAACGCTCGACCGTATTGCAAAGGCGCTGCGACTGTATGAAACCATCGATGCCAGGCAATTGCGCGCGATTATGGTGGAGACAGGCGCGATCGAGGCCGCACCTTTAGCGTATCAAGGCTAGGTAATAATACAACAGCCAGGGACAGCGAACGAGCTGTCCCTGGCTGTTGTATTGAGTATTTGTGTCTGCTCAGCTCCTGAGTAGCGAACGCAACGTCTCCAGCAACAAATCTTGCGGACAGGGTTTGGTGAGGTAAACCTGGGCACCGAGTTCTCGTGCTTTTTCCTGGTGCTTCTCAGAAGATCGTGAAGTCAACATGATCGTTTTCACCCTGGCGAGCTCCGGGTGGACGCGCATCATACTGAGCACGTCATATCCACTCAAGTTTGGCATCTCTATATCCAGCAAAAGCGCGTGTGGTGGATTGTCCAGCAGGCTTTCAAGCGTTTTCATGCCGTCATCGGCCTCTCTGACCTGGTACCCCGCGTAGGTGAGCGTCTGGCGCAAAGATTTTCGGATATACACAGAATCGTCCGCGATCAAGATGGATTGCCGGGTTTGCGCGGGATACTGGACCTGTTTGTCGCTCTTCCGTATCGCTGCGATTTTAATGGTGCTTTCCTGCATTTCATAGTGGTTTATGAGCCCAGGTAAATCAACGACAAGCAGGATATTGCTCATAGCATCGATCACCACTCCGGCAATGCCCGGCCGCCGTAAGTGAGGAGCAAGCGGCTTCACCACCAGCTTGACCTCTCCCAGGATGTCATCGACCTGTACCGCCATGGGATGCGCTTCAGTTGCAAGTATGAGCGCTGGTCGAACGCCTTCAACAGCAGAGTGCTCCGCTGGGAGGCCGAGCAGACTATGCAGCGTGTAGAGATGCTCTGGCAACGTCTGTTTGCCATCGTCTATGCGCTGCACCTGCGAAAATGGCACCACAACATGATGGCTTCCCGTTTTGACGAGAAAGCCCTGTAGCGCTCCTTGTGAGCGAGGGAGACGCAGGTGGATGCTGATACCTCCCAGGCTATTCCGCCGCGCCACGACCGTTCCGTTCAGACGGCGGATAGCCTCCTGTACCTCGTCCATGGCACCTCCACCTACCACCATCGAGAAGCCTACCTCGATGGTGACTTCGTTGCCAATTGCACCCGCATGCAGCCAGGTGCGGCTCACTGTATTTCCGCTCTCTTCTCCATCTACCTCTTCTGGCGCAGTCGACCTATGGGCGGTACAGGTGCGTACGAGCTGTAACAGCGGGTGTTTGAGCTCTTCCAGGATATCCTGGTCGATTTCCGTCGCGGCACCCTCCACCTCGAAGAGCACTCGCTGCTGTTGTGCTAATGGACTCATCATTATCGCGCGCTCGATACCTACCAGCAGCGTACTGATCGGCGCGAGCCTGAGCAAGAGTGTGTCGTTCCGTACATTGGTAGCCTGGTCAATGTGCTGCCGCGTAATGCAGTTGAGCTGGGCAATGGCTGTCCGTAATTGTGAAGAGGCGGTCGTGACATCGGCGACGGCCTCACTCAGTGATTGTACTAGAAAGTCGCTTTCTGTAAAACGATCAATCTCCAGATCATCCCATTGCAACGAATCAGCAGGCTTTGGGGGCTGCACTTTGCTCTTATGTTGATACAACTTGCCGGTGCGTTGTGCAGACTCGTCAAGGATGCGCGCAACAAGTGAGGATATAGGCCTTTCATCGCTTGCCGATTGTGCTGCCATCGCATCAAAACGTTTTGTGGCGAGTTGCGTAGCTAACACGCCCTCCATGTGCCGCAAGCGCGCCTCGGCCACGTGTAATTCCTGCAGCGCTTTTTCAACCTCTGCCTGCGCATTCTCCAATGGGTTACTGAGTTCCGCCAGTCGCTCGGAATGTTGTACGAGTTGCTCGAAGCGATGGACATCCACGCGCACAAATGGCGCTGGTTGATGCTCTTGCGCAGGTTTGAGTACCGGGCTGGCCTCTTCTACAGATTTGAAGGGTACGCGCGCAGGTGATTCCTTTGCTTGCTCTTCTTCCACGTGTTGCGCATAGCCTGGTTTCGTTGCAGACCCGGCCGCTATATCTATATTGAGCGCTTTATACTCTGTCTCAAGTTCAGCAAGCAAACTACTGCTTTCTTCACCATTCGTGACAAAACTGATCAGCGTCTTCTCTAAAGCGTGCGCCGTTTGCACAAGTGCATTTAACCCGATAAAAGGCACAATCGTCCCGTTGATTATCTGCTTGACCAGGTCTTCCAGGTGGCGGGCAATAGTCGACATGGCCATGCAACCGATGGCGCCAGAAGTCCCTTTCAGCTTATGGGCAGCGCGCTGGATTACCTGTAAGTGAGCAGCATCTAAGTGATCATCCGGCTCAAGTTGCTGTAATGTTCGTCGTATCGTCGTAATATCTTCGTCAGCTTCGCCAACGAAAAGGGCGAGCATCTCTTCTGGCGTAAGGAATTTTTCGCTTGCTTCCTCTTCACCAGGAGCTTGTGTGGATGTTTCCTTTTGAGCGCCCTCCTCTTCCCAACTCCCCATGTCCATCTCATCAAAGGCCTGGAGTATTGCCAGGTCTTCGGCGGATAGTTCATCCTGGTTGAATATATCATTCATTGGCAGCCGCCGTTTCTATGCGTTGGACAACATCGGCGAGCAATATTGGGACATCTAAAACGAGTGCTCCTTGTTGCATTCCTTTCACGCCTGCTGTCCGTGAGGGCATATGCGGTGTAGTGGCTGGCGCTTTAGGAGCTGCGAGGGCCGCCAGGGCCGCCAGAGCTGAAAAGTCTGCCGGTGCCGTAGGGCCTTCGATGTCGTCTGTGGAGAGGGTATCCTGCGGCCCTTGCTGAATAGGTGTTGTTTGCCCGATAGAGGGTACCAGCAGGCCAATTGGTATGTTTGCGTGGTTGACAATGAGCAAAATAGCGTTCGACAGATCTACAGGGTGACCGGAGAGATAGAGGGTGAGATCGATCACCGCGATAGCTTCACCCCGCCAGGCCACGATACCTGGCATCCATTCAGGGGTGGCTGGCAGCAGCGTGAGTCGATGAGGAGGTAACACAACTTCGTTCAGCATTGTGAGAGGAATGAGACACGTTCCTGTACCGAGGGCACATTCTAAATAATCTTCAGACTGTGCAGCCGCGGGAACCTGACGGGCCAGCGCGCGTGCGAAATCCCAAAATTCATCATCACGTAGCTGCTCAAGATTTTGCAGCTGCGTAATGTCTAAAGGTAGAGCACTGGCCTTGGGATGTTCGTTCATGTACGTTCTGTAAGATAGCTCTGTCTACCAGGCTGTCTCCCTTTACATTAAGGTTGGAACCCCCAGGTGCGAGTGCAGGACGGAAATAATCTCTTGCGTTTTGAATGGCTTGGTAATATAATCTTTTGCACCTGCCAGGCGGCCTTTAAGGCGGTCAATCACTCTATCGCGACTGGTGAGCATAACGATGACCGTATTATTGAATTGGGGTTTTGTTTTCAGGCGCCGGGCGAACTCGTAGCCATCCATCTTGGGAAGACCAATATCAAGGATTACCAGGTCAGGTATGCGTCTCATGCGTTGTTCGGTAATTGCCCGCAAAGCTTCAATGCCGTCGGAGTAACTGACAGATTCAAACCCCTCTCGTCTCAGGCTGGTCTCAATGATCTTCCGGACGGTGGGTGAGTCGTCAACGATCATTACCAGTTTGTTCATAGGTACCTTCCTCTCTCTTTACCCCTTTACCATCAATAGTACCATAGAGATGTAGTAACTGCAACATGTTAGGCATAAATATATTCTTAAATTTATCATTTGTATCATAAATGTTAATAAAATTACGTACGAGATACATCTTTTAAGAATTTTTCCAGGGCTTTCGTGCGGTACTGGCGTCCAAAATCAACGATATTGGAATGCGAAGTATCTGGCTGTCTCTGCAGTTCTGCCTGCGCAAGACTTCTTAAGAGCAGCGCATCTTCGTTCCATGCCACATTCAGGATTAACCCTGGCAAATCCTCCTCAACGCGGTGTGCGTCGAGGCGTTTGAGCCACAGCGCGAAGAGCCGTTGCAGCCAGCGATGGCGCACCTCGGGGGAGAGCAGTGGTGAAAGCGCCCCGGCATCCGTGTCAAACATCGTGCGGCTACTTATTTCCTCCAACAAAGCCTCTAAGGAATACATGCTCGCGTCAATCATCTCATCGAACAATGGGACCGTCTCTGGCTGGCTTTCCAGCAGTCGTTCATCAATTAAAAGAGCAAAGAGATCAAGCGCCATCTGGTCGTCATTCTGTCCGATGTACGAAATCGCGTCTTCTACCAGGTCTTGCAAAACTTCAAAAAGCGCCTGTCGTGATTCTACCTGGCTCAATCTGCCGGCAAACTCCCCAACGTGCTGGTGACGATCCTCACTATCGGTCGGCAGCGCGGCTTGTTGGGCGGCCGCTGAGTGCGGCGTTACCTGCGTTTCACCGGTAAAATCCCAATCTTCTGATACCTCTCCCGTATCATCAGTTGCCTCCTCAGCTTGTGCTGGCTCGTGCTCTTGCGCGAGTTTTCCCAGCATGCTCGTGATCTCTGCCTGTAACAGAGGATGGCGTACGGTGAGTTCCCCTAGCAGTCGAATAAGTTGTTCCCTGCTGGTAGTTTGCAAACGCTGCTCAAATTCTGGCGTCATATACGTCCTTCAACTCTGTAAGTCACTTCGTACTCGTAGGGGCGGGGGTGGTTGATGCGGAGGGTGGGGACGCTTGCGTCGCCCTGTTCCCGTGTGCGCATTTCCCCTTCTGCCAGGGCGACGCAAGCGTCCCCACCTCACGTCCACTCCACTCCTGCCCCTACAGGTTCATCCCTTCCCTCCCCAACGATTACGTATTGCCGCGCTGGGCGACCGGCAGCGTGAAAGTGAAAGTGCTGCCATATCCAACGCGACTTTCCGCTGTAATGCGCCCTCCATGCGCTTCAACCACGTGCCGGGCAATAGCCAGACCCAGACCACTTCCCCCACCACCTGGACCAATGAAATCAGTTTTCGAGCGGGCACGATCGGCTTTATAAAATCGTTCAAAAATGCGCGGCAGCTCTTCTGGCCGGATACCTACGCCTGTATCTCGCACAAAAAAACGTTGTACCTGTCCACCCGCCTGCAGCGCCGTACCAATTGTCACCGTCCCGCCCGAAGGAGTGTATTTGATGGCGTTATGTATAAGATTGACGAGCACACGCGCAATCTGTTTGCTGTCAGCCGCCACCAGCACGTTCCCTTCTTTTATTTCCGTGTGCAGCATAACGCGATGCCGCTGCGCCTGCGGCAGCATGCGCGCCATAACCTCCCGTACCAGGTGCTCTGCCTGTACAGGCTCGATAACCATCGGTACCAGGCCGGATTCGATGCGCGAGAGTTCCAGTAGCTCGGAGACCAGCCCGTTCAAATGTTGAACCTCGTTTTCAATCTTCTCGAGGAACATTTGCGCTTTGTCTCGGTCGGTATCGATAGCCTCTTCCAGAGTCTCCGCCAGTAAGCGAACCGAGGCGAGCGGGGTGCGCAGTTCATGCGATATGTTCGCGATGAAGTCACGGCGCACGCGTTCCAGCCGCCGCAGTTCCGTTAAATCCTCAATAGCTACAACAAAATACGTATAGTGTGACGCTTCTTCGTGGCCCGCCACTCCCTCCAGCTCGGCCTGCATATTCCTCTGCGCGTGTTCAAGCGGAGTCAACGTGACCTTCCATGCCGTACCAGAAGCATCTATGGTCTGCTCACCTTTGCGAGGTTGATCAGCGCTGATGCTATCCTGCACAACTTGCAGGATAGCCTGGTCATGGACAACCTGGTCCAATCTGAGGCCCTGCATCGGTTCAGCCGCCTCGAGGAGCTGGACGGAAAGTTGATTGTAGAAACAGATGGACTGGTTGCGATCAATGATGATTACCGGCCACGGCGCGGCCTCGAGCAGTTCACTGAAGAAATGCTGGTAATCGATGGTGCTGCTATCAAACAACCGGGATCACCTCTCACTATCCCGCCCCTGGTTCCTCCTGCCTACCGGCGGGTGGTGGCGCTGTAACCTCTGAAATACGTGAGAACATTTCTACATAATTGCCTGAAGCGTTCTGCGACACCGCTTCTTCCGTTGATCCAGTCCCTTTCTCGCCGCCAGGTTTGTGCAGACGCGCCATGATATAACTATCAATATAACTGCCACCACGGAAAGCGTCAAGGCGTTTCCGCCCTTCAATTTCAAAATCAAATTGCTGGTATACATGAATGGCACGTTCATTGTCCGTATAAACATCAACTTCCAGCCGTACCAGGTTCAACCAGTTATCTGCGAGATCGATCACCGTCAGCAGTAACATTTTGCCAATGCCCTGCCCCTGGTATTTATCATGGACGGCCATATCGATATCCCCCACATGGCTCTCCCTGCCAGTTCCAGCGCGCATATTGATGATACCCGTGACCTTCCCTTGCACATCAGCCACGAAAACATGCATCCGTTCATCATAAACCCAGTTCTCGACAGTTTTATACCAGCTATCGATGGGCGTCGAGGGGAGCAGAGATGTACCCCAGAGAACATTAGGCATGTGCATCAGTTCGTATATATCGCTGGCATCGGTATGGCGCAGTGGACGTATAGTGATACGTGTCTGGCTCATCAGGTGTTCTCCTATCAAATAGCGAGCAGCGCTTAAAATAATAAAAAACCACCAGCGTGGGTGGCCTTTATAGTACGGCTCCTCGAACAAGATTCGAACCTGTAACCTACCGGTTAACAGTCAGTCTACCACAAAAATACCTGTCGATCGATTTACTACAGCCCGAGAAGCCAGTTCACATTAACGAACAATATGGAAGCACGAAAAAGTTATCTGGTCATAACCGTACAGAGCCGGTTGTTCAGTGCCCCCTGGTAGTAGTTTACCATATGAAATGGAGCAATAACAATTTTGGCGCATCAATTTAGATAATGCCGGATGAATTCCGCTGGAAAGCTGTTCAATCATCACGTATAATAAACAAGTAAATTTTACTTTAGATGAATCCGTAGTGTGTTGCTTCAAAAGCAACTATAGAACGATTTTTCGATTAATTGGGTTGGAAAAAGTTCATGGAGATATCATTATGGCGCAATACACACGGGAATTATTTAAACCGGGTAACTTTAGTCTCGCATTCGAACAAATGTGTAACTTCGCAGCAATTGCGAAAACGCGAAATGCTGAATGTTTACTGTTGGTTTCTTCCATCCAAAGTGGCGTAAGTGGTGTTGGGGTGCTGGTGCATTTGCTATTCTAACTGTTATTATACAACTATTGGGTAGCTAA
>MNIY01000093.1:4252-12508 GCA_001919995.1 Ktedonobacter sp. 13_1_20CM_4_53_11 | reverse complement strand
CCGCCGCGCCTTCGCGTCCCCCCAATATTGATCTTCGCCCCCTCGCTCTTATCCTTCACGCCGATCTTATACCAACCCGCGATATGAAACACGCCGTCCACGCCCGTCATCGGTCCCCGCATACTCTCCTTCTCCGTCACATCTCCCTGGTAAATCTGCACACCCAGATTCTTCAAATCGCCCGCCTTCGCCGGATTACGTACCACCGCCACTACCTCATGCCTGGCTTCCACCAACTGGCGCGCCACGTTTCCACCAACAAAACCCGTCGTACCCGTCACAAAGTATTTCATCACTCTTCCTTCGGAAAAGAGCGGCAGCCGGGCCACGCATAAGAAGGCACGCATGTTCAATTATGATCTGCTTGGAGAGGTCCAATTCTGGCGAGATTTCCTCAGCGATAGTCGCCCACGTAAGTGTCAACTGGGCGATAAACAGAATTTACCAACCAGAAAAACCTCACGCGCTGAGGGAAGAGCGTGACCGGACTGATAGTATTTTGTACCTGCACCTGGATCTAGAAAGATCATCACCTACCCGGACCCAGGTGCAGGTGGTATTGCTGCCGGGTCGTGTGCTCTCTCCCATGAGAGATGAAACTATATCCACTTTTTGTCGGAGTAGCCTGCGGTGTACTGCTGGGTGTCGATGGGTAGCCTGATCCGTTTCCACAGGCGGCTAAAAACAGTGTGATGCTTAACACTAGGAGGCAAAACCTGGCGTGCAGGCTCTGTTTTGAAGTGTTTCTCTGCATGTTTGTTTTCCTTTCTTCAGATAGAACCGCGATTAAAAAAACACTACCAGTATTTATATTTAGCTCTACTATTTACATTCTTTTGTGACTAATAATATATACGATCTGAAGTTACAAGCTCCGCTCTTCAGGACTTCTCGCTGACCGGGCAGCAGCTCTTCAGGACTTCTCACTGACTGACCGGGCAGCAACGTTCGCTGCTCCAATTGAATGGGCGAGCCGTCTGCTGCGACGAGGAGCCCTGAATGGACACTTCCATGCTATGATAGACTTACATAACATAGGCCACGTTTCCAATAGCATGGTCATTTCACAACGCGCTTAAGAAGCTTCAGATAGGATGTAGAGAACTACAATCACCAGAGGAGATAGATCCATATGCCTAAAGCCATGGCCATCGTGAGCGGCGGTCTGGATAGCACCACACTCGCCTACCTTTTACATGCTGAAGGATATGATTTACATGTGTTATCTTTCGACTACGGACAACGTCACAAGAAAGAGTTGGCTTTCGCCGAACGTTGCGCGAAGCGACTCGACGCAGCATTTGACATCGTCGATCTCAGCAACCTTGGTCGGTTTCTCAAAGGCTCAGCTCTTACAGATACGATTCCTGTCCCAGATGGTCATTACGCGGCTCCCACGATGGCGATCACCGTCGTGCCCAATCGCAATGCCATGATGCTCTCAGTAGCATACGCAGTTGCGGTCGCTGAGCAAGCTCAGGTGGTAGCCATAGGTGTCCATGCGGGCGACCACTTCATTTATCCGGATTGTCGCCCTGAATTCATCACTTCATTTGAGAGGATGCAACGCATCGCTACCGAAGGATTTGGAGATCCACACTTGCGACTCGAGGCCCCTTTCATGCATCTTGGCAAACATCAAATTGTCCAGCTTGGTACAGCCTTGCAGGTACCCTATGCTGATACCTGGAGTTGCTACAAAGGTGAGGATAGACATTGCGGCACTTGCGGCACCTGCTTTGAAAGGAAAGAAGCTTTCGAGCTTGCTGGTATCCCAGATCCGACCGAATACGAGGGAGAAGGTCAATGAGGTACGCGATTGTTACGAAAATCTTTCATTTCGAGTCAGCCCATCACCTCCCTGGGCATAGAGGCAAATGCGCTCATCTCCATGGGCATTCGTATCGGCTAGAGGTAACCATCCGTGGCCCTATTAAGGATGCGCCAGGTGAATCTGATCACGGAATGGTGATGGATTTTGATGATCTTTCACGTACCGTGAAAAATTCGGTGATAGAGCGACTGGACCACCGCGACTTAAATGAGGTGACGGGACTCCAGACGACAGCTGAAAATCTTGCCCATTGGATATGGAATGAACTGATGAATCACGGTCTTCTCCAGGCACTACTCCATCGCATCAGGCTGTGGGAAACTGAAAGTGGCTATGTCGAAATCACACAAGCGGAGCGTGACTAAATGAATGTCATGGAAATCTATCGCTCTGTGCAGGGCGAAGGCACTTTGATGGGAGTTCCAACGACGTTTGTGCGCTTCTTTGCCTGTAACCTGCGCTGCTCCTGGTGTGACACAAAATACTCGTGGAGTGTACGCGAAGGTGGCACATGGGAGTCCATTCCGGCACAGAAATTAGCAGAACGAGTGCATGTTCTTGGTGCTCAACATGTAGTACTGACCGGTGGTGAGCCAACATTACAAAAGGATTTAGCCCAACTCGCGCGCCTCCTTCAAGAACAAGGCCATCATCTCACGATCGAGACCAACACAACCATCTTTCCCGAGGAGGTCGTCCCTCTTATCAACCTCTGGAGTTTATCGCCTAAGCTCCCAAGTGCAGGTGAGAATTACCTCCGCCACCCGGTTATTGAGCGCTTTCTCGCAACACTGCGGCCAGAGCAGCAGCAATGGAAGTTCGTCATACGAGACGATCAAGATGAGCAACGCCTGCGCTCCTTGCTCCGCAGGTATCCTCTGTTTGCAGAGCACAAGCTTCCCATTATCCTTCAACCCGAAGGTGATACTGCAATCATAGATTATCCCGCGGCATTAGAGCGCCTTGCAGAGCGAGTCCACGATCCTTTTTGGAATACCTACCATGTACGGATATTGCCACAGTTACACGTGATTATCTGGGGAAGAAGACGATGGGTATAAGTGGCACGAACTTTTCATCAATCAGAGAAGGGACAGATTTCTTAATGGTGAAGGTACAATAGAAGATGGAGAGAGAGGAAGCGGCACGAGGAGGCCTTCCCGCCGCTTCCTCAAAAGTTTTGCCATGCAATTGGAGAGAACGCACGATGGACGAACAACACAACCGCATCCCAGGGCGGTATGGGAGAGACGAAATCGAGGAGAGCCAACTCGAAATCTGGCCCAACGCCTACCCGGAGAGGGATTACGTCATACACCTGGAGATTCCTGAATTTACCTGCCTCTGTCCCAGGTCCGGCTTCCCTGATTTTGCCACGATTACGGCCGACTACGTACCGGATCAGCAGGTCGTGGAGCTCAAGAGCCTCAAACTTTACATCAATACATACCGTAACCGGCAAATCAGCCATGAAACGGCCGCTAACACTATCCTCAACGACCTGGTAGCGCTGCTCTCCCCGCGTTGGATGCGGGTGGTGGCAGATTTCACCGTTCGAGGCAATATCAAGACGATCATTTTCGCGGAACACTCAACCTCGGGATACCAGGGACCCCATCCCGAGTACCGGCGCTACTTCTCAGGATAGCACGCATCTGACCTGTGCTGGCTACTTCCTTCGCCAGATCGCATACTTCTACCTGTGCTAGCTAGTTAGGACATCTGTTGCTGGCTACCTTAGCATATCCGTTCTAACAAAGAGCGCTCATGTCGGCTCTCCCGGTTCTTTTTCTTTGCTATCTATCCATCAGAGAGATGACGTGAGGGTTTCCCACATGAAGTTTACTCTCTACTATTAGAACAGATGTGCTAAGTAGCCAGCACAGGTGGCCGGGCTCAAAGCACAGCCGGGTAAGGACTTAGTGGTGATGGGCAGCGGCGAGCTCATCCAGACACTCATGAAGCACAACCTCGTCGACCGGTACGTGCTCCTGATCCACCCGCTCGTTCTGGGATCGGGTCGCCATCTCTTCACTGACGGCGGTGCATTCGCTGCGCTCCATCTCGTCAGCGCCAAAGCGACACCCAACGGCGTGGTGGTCGCGACCTACGAGCCGGCTGAATCGATGGCGGGGAAGCCCACCTAGGTCCGGCATGTCGCCCGGATATCGCCCGCAAGGTTGCGCAGTATTCCAAGAATCGGTCGCTTGTGGGTTTCCGACTGGGGAACCCGGGAACTCATTTGGTAGCAATCTCGCTCTTCATCGCGCCTTCATCCACCAATCTCAATTGCTGATCTCGGCACAAAGTGCTAAAATTCTGATGCCATTGAGAAGGTATATCATTGGGGTAGGACAGTTTAGATCTCTACGCCGAGATCAGGATCTCGTACATCATCTCCTGCAGTGAACAAGCTGCTCCAGCAGCGTACCACCCCCTGTGAGCAAGGTGGAGTCAGCAGCGAATGAAGTTGTCAGAGAGAAGGAACAGCATATGAATAGCAGGCTTGGTCCAGGTGGGAGAGGCTTTGATGCCGCCTATACAGGCCTTCCCCCATGGGATATTGGTCGTCCACAGCAGGCGTATGTGGAACTTGTACAGACAGGGAAGATACACGGATCAGTGCTGGATGTAGGGTGTGGCACGGGCGAGCATGCCCTCTACTTGGCACAACACGGTCATGAGGTCTGGGGCATTGATTCCTCGCCAACTGCCATCCAGAAGGCCCAGCAGAAAGCGGCTGCTCGTGGGATTGCTGTCACCTTCCGGGTGGCCGATGCGCTGCAGTTGCAGGCGTTAGGCAAGACCTTTGAGACGGTCATTGATAGTGGCCTCTTCCATGTCTTCTCGGACGAAGAACGTTTGCTCTTTGTCCAGAGCCTGGCAAGCGTGCTCAAGTCCGGAGGAACCTATTACTTGCTCTGCTTCAGTGATCAAGAGTCAAGCAGTGGTCCAGGGCCCAGGCGGGTGTCACAAGCGGAGATCTATGCCACCTTCGGCCAAGAGTGGCGCGTCAAGCAGATCCGTGCCACGCGCTTTGAGACGACAAGTGGACAGGGAGCAGCGGCCTGGCTCGCCTCCATCAGTCGTGTGTGAGCAGAGACGAGCGGCTGTGCATCAGAGGAGTGTGACACCAGAGGCAACGCTCTACAGCCCTGGCACAGCAGCAAGAAAGTAGTCATCTCTTTTAGATTGCCCTATAATCATTCAATGGGGGTGTTCAAAAGCACGTAAAGGAACATCATGAAAGCCATCCGTATCCATACTCGTAGCGGCCCCGAGGCCTTTGTCTACGAAGACGCACCGCAACCACATCCAGGAGAGGGAGAGGTGCTGGTGCGTATCTACGCGACGAGCGTCATGTGGCAGGAACCTACGAGGGCGGAAACCTGGAAAACGCCAATGGGGGTTAACCGTCATCTGCCCATTCCTGGCCACGACCTCTCCGGCCTGGTCGCTGAAGTTGGCACCGGCGTCAGCGAGGTAGCGATCGGAGAGGCCGTCTACGCGCTCACGGAATTCTGGCGAGACGGTGCTGCGGCAGAGTACGCGATTGCACGCGCCACCGATCTTGCTTCAAAGCCACGCTCACTCAATTACGTACAAGCCGCCGGAGTTCCGCTGGTTGGGCTGACCGCCTGGCAAGCGCTTTTTGATCATGCCAGGCTTTCGGCAGGCCAAAGCGTCCTGATCCACGGGGCAGCAGGCGGCGTCGGAAGCATGGCCGTCCAGTTGGCCCACTGGGTCGGCGCCAATGTCATCGGGACGGCCTCGGTACGCAACCGGGACTTCCTGCGTGGACTGGGTGCCGACGAGGTCATCGATTATACGTCCACCCGCTTCGAGGATATGCTTCACGACGTCGATATCGTCCTCGACACCATCGGCGGCGACACGATGGAGCGGCCCTGGAGCGTCCTGAAAAAAGGGGGGCTGCTGGTCTCCGTCTTCAGCCCGCCACCCAAGGAGCAGGCTAAAGCGCATGGCGTGCGCGCTCTGTTTTTCGTCGTGCAGCCGAACCGAGCCGAACTCAGCCAAATTGGCGACTTGATCGATGCTGGTCAGGTTCAACCGGTGATTGAGACCGTCTTCCCGCTCTCGGAGGCATGTCAGGCCTTTGAACGCGCGCTGAGTGGTCACACGCGCGGTAAGATCATCCTGCGGGTAGAAAGCTAAGGAGGCATGCGTTCCCCAGGGTTCTTTCGGTGTACCACATGGTCAGCACCGAAATTTGACTCATCAGTAAGGAGAGTATCATGCTTCATACATATCTCACCACAACCTGGCACTTGCGCTATCCCATTATCGGCGCTCCGATGGCCTATGTAGGACGAGGACGCCTGGCCCGCGCGGTCTCACAGGCCGGGGGACTGGGCATGATAGGCATTGGCAGTACTGAGTCAGTCGAATTTCTAACGCGGGAAGCGGCCATTGCCCGTGGAACAGACCAGGGGCGTTTTGGGATCGGGATGCATACGTGGGCCATCGAAAGGCGCCCTGACCTGCTTGACGCAGCGATAGAGGCCGACCCTTTTCTTATCTCCCTTTCGTTTGGCTCCGTTACTCCCTACGTGGAGAGGCTGCACCGGCACGGCATTTTGCTTGCCACGCAAGTCAACACACGAGCTGAAGCAATGCAGGCAGAGCGAGACGGAGTCGATCTCATCGTGGCGCAGGGAATGGAAGCCGGAGGGCACGTCACCGGTCAGGTGAGTACGCTTCCACTGCTGCAAGCCGTACTTGACGCGGTTCAGGTGCCCGTGCTCGCGGCGGGCGGCATCGCCTCTCCGCGGGGGGTGGCTGCGGCCCTGGCTGCTGGCGCTGAGGGAGTGTGGGTTGGTACCTGCTTGCTCGCCTCTCCCGAATGCGAGAACACCGAGCAGGCCCGAGCGCGTATTGTGCAGGCCAAGGAAACAGACACTGTTCTCACCCGTGCATTCGATGTTGCGCAAGGGCTTGCCTGGCCTGCGCAGTATCCCGGTCGAGCCCTGCGCAATCGCTTTACCGATCAGTGGCACTCCCACATCGATGCGCTCCCACAGGCCACCGAAGCGCGTCAACAGCTTACAGAGGCCATCGCCAACAAGAACTACGATCTCGCCTACATCTACGCAGGCGAAGCAGTCGGACTAGTGACCCAGCAACAATCTGCCGGAGACGTTATCCGCTCCCTGGGTGAGGGAGCGGAACGCCTACTGCGTGACCATTCCGCTCTGCTGCTTAAAGGCCATGAAACATCGCGTGAAGAACAAGAAGAAAGGCTGGAAAGGGAGAGAAACCGATGAGAGATGCTGATCGGTGTGGGTCTGCCATCGTCAGACTTGCTCAAAATCTCAGACACGGCCCAAGGAGAAAAGAATGAACCCATCTGAACGTATCGACACACAAATCGCAGAACTTGCCGACTGGCGCGGCCAAATGATCGCCCGACTGCGCAAACTTATCCGCGAGGCCGACCCCGACATCACTGAGGAATGGAAATGGGATACCGCGGTATGGTCTCACCGGGGGCTGGTTTGTGCTGTCGGCGCTTTCAAGCAAACAGTAAAAATGAACTTTTTTCAAGGCGCTTTGCTGGAAGATCCGCAGAAACTCTTCAATGCCGGCCTTGATGCGAAAAAAACGCGAGCAATAGATTTCCGTGAGGGCGACGCAGTTGATGAGTCTGCTTTGAAAGAGCTCATTCGTGCTGCCGTAGCTCATAATGTGGGAGGAAAAATAGGATGACACCACAGGAAAGTGACCTCCCGAGTGAGCTGGCCGCGCCTGCACAACGGGCGCTTGTTGGGGCTGGCTATCTACGACTCGAGCAGTTAACCAAAGTCAGCGAAACAGAACTTAAGCAGCTCCATGGTATCGGGCCAAATGCTATCGCGAAGCTCCGCCGAGCCCTCGGTGCGAAAGGCCTGTCGTTCGCCGACGGGAAGACCAGGAAAGAACGAGGCTGATAAAGTCTTCTGATGTCACACATCTGAGGTTCCGCTTCTGAGTCCACAACTTTATTCTTCGTGTGAAAGTGCAGCCAAAAGTGTGAGATAGTCCAGTCCATAACTTTATTTCGCCCGAAATATCATCTTTTGTGCGTAAAGTGATAGTCCTGAGTCCGCAACTTTATTGGTGATGAACAATTGTTGTAGGCGTAAAATAAAGTCTTACAATTAGAATAAAGTTTTACACCGGACAGCTGGCGAGCTCTGTTTTCTTAGGAGGTCGTCAGTTGTTTCTTGCCTAAATGATGATACCACAAACTCACTGTCAACGAAACATGCGTCGGTTGCATAGTCTCTTCAACCACCACTATGAGCCGCTCACTCAATTGCGCCAGGTCTACCTCCTCGCGTAAGACCTCGCTGAACTCGGCCAGGCCCGAGCGGCATCATATTTGCGGCGGTAGAACCAGCGATTGATGAGCATCTGGATAC
>MNIY01000093.1:0-4243 GCA_001919995.1 Ktedonobacter sp. 13_1_20CM_4_53_11 | reverse complement strand
GCAAGACAATGATAAGGCCGATGTAGGCCACAGCAAGTGTTCCGGTGAGCGTACCATAGACCAGTGCGCGGTTGATCGGGACATCAATATGCCACAAACTTTTTCTCTCTCGATCAGAAGCAGGAAGCGATGTGAAACAGATTCAGCTCTTCCAATACGAATCGTGCTGATGTTCCACGCCGCTGATTCCATGACAGGCTTTCTCACTCTCTACTTTGTTGACCGACAGCAGAGGCAATCCCAGGGTGCTTATCTTGCTCAAAAGGCCATATAAGGCAGCTCAATTATGAACATCTGCCCGAAGGCGTCTCTCGTTGGTACCTCAGGACACGTTGAATACCTGCCTCTCGATTTGTTTCCTGAGGCGGTGAGGTTACCCAACTGGACATTGGTCTTTTGACCATGTCTTTCCTAAGCTTCAGCAGACCAGTGTGAGCGTACACGACGGCCTTGCGCCAGTACAGGTGAGAAATGATCGCCGCGCCACTCAGGCAGACCCCTACCATGAGCGCTGTACCTACTGCGAGGACTCCCTGCCCGCCCTCGGCTGCCTCCCAGCCTCCCACACTGTTTGCCCATGCCAACAGGAGCAAGAAGGCAGCGCCTCCAGCATAGTAGAGAGCAAACAAGAGATGATGCCTCCTCAGGTAGCGTAATAACTGATCGTTCCCAGCCTCTGTTCTCGCTCGCCAATGCATATACCACGTTCCCACAGCCCCCATCGCTGCGATTCCTGCCAGGCCCAACAGCCAGAAACTCATCCCTTGCGTGATCGTGTGATCGAGATAAAGTTCGAGGGCACCGACCACGAAGGGCATGGCTGCATCCCGCACATCTGGAATCCAGCGCCAGATGGTGCCCTGGATCGTATACACATTCCAGACAATGATCAGCACACAAAATGTGAGCAGGGCAAGCAACCAATGCACCACTGTGAATTGCCGGTACTCAGCCGCAACGACGGTAGCTAAATCGGTCAAGGCAACCGCTTGGATAATACTCAGAATGGTCAGATACGTGGGTGTGAACGCATCATTCAGTCTATGATGGAGCTCGCGGTGGTTCGGCTCAGGTTCAAGTTCGAAATTCATGCTGATTTTCCTCCTACATGGGAGCTCATGACTATAGCACTATCGCCCTCATTGCTCTGCAATCCGCTAGAGCAGTCGTCCTCTGCAAGATGAACTGGCGCCTCAGGCCAGAAGTCATCACCCATGCTCAGCTTTTTGGCAGTAGGAGTCTGGCTACTTTTCCCCCATGTTCGCGTCTCCTTCTTGACGAGGAGATAGTAGATCGCCAAAGCTCCACTATACAGCAATACCAGTGTGTTGACGAGCAGACTGGGCAGTTGCTCGGGACGGACAAGAGCAAAGTGCAGGAGATAGGGGACGATGATCACAAGATCATATGCCAGGAATGCCCACAACTGACCACACGCCTTCTGCCAGCTTGGGTGCACCAGGCCATAGAGGAAGTAGCAGGCGGCGCCCAGGAAGAACCAGCCCAGGAGCACTGATGACGTTGGCTGAAGCTTCCAGGCAAACACATTCGGTATCTGCAAGAGGATGCCACTGCCAACCAGCACGAGCACGACGACAAACATCCTGAACGAGATGCGTACGAGCAGAGGCATCGGTCGACTCTCTCGGAGGGGATAGCGACGGAACCAAAGAAACATGGCCAGTGAAACGAGGGCACCAGCTGCACACACGGTTGCCCCCATGAGCAGATTCTGATCGCCTCCATGCTGGGAGAGCAGGAACAGGGAGCTTGCCAGTCCTGCATAGAACACGGTTAGGTGGAGTGCACCACCTGCTGCCGATCTCAGCTCCCCAGAGAGGCCAATCCAGAGGAGAGATGCAGTTGTGGCGGCAGTGATGGAGCCAAGAAAGGGGTAGGGCAGAAATGAATCGGCCCATGGCCACAGCCTTACCGTCCAGGGAAGTCGCAGGCAGAAGCCAACCGCCAGGATAAGTGACAACATACCCACGATGGTGAGTACAATGCGTAGAATTTTGTTCATAATACCTCCCTCTGCGTCGTTACTTCGAACTTGTCATACCGCCGCTGTCTGTAGTCATCGCTTGCTCAGGCTGTGGTCGGAACGTTGGCCCCTTGCAGCATGATCGCGCAGACCGCCTCGTAGGCTTCCGCCCAGGCATCATGGTAGGCTGGAGTCCAGCGCTCTCCCAGAAAGTCGGCGAAGGTTTCCAACAGGACCGCCCCGACGATGGGATAGTGCTCTGGCCGGACGCCATAGGTGACGTGTCGCTGGCCCAGGCCTGTGAGGGCGCTCGTCAACACCTCTGGCTTCCTGAGGTTCTGGATCACCAGAGCCAGCGCTCCCAACAGTTTCTTGCGCTGCTCCTTCATATCAGTCGAGGCAAAGAAGGCTCTCGTTTGGGGAAAGCGAGTGAAGAGCCGTTCATAGAAGGCTGTCACAAAGGCCTCCCCGCACGAGGCAATTGCCTGAAAACTGCTCTCAAGTAATTCGATCTGCAAAGTCA
The DNA here is from genome assembly GCA_001919995.1 of Ktedonobacter sp. 13_1_20CM_4_53_11. The sequence goes on along the minus strand of MNIY01000093.1, from coordinate 1,736 downwards.
TTGCTCACCTACTTTCATTCAGTGGTCATCATCTCATTGCCATCCACGGCCTGCATAGCCGTGGAAGCGTTTTTAACGACGCTTTCATTTTAGTTGTCGCTGCGTCTGGTACAAGTATGCTCGAACCTGGCCGCCAAGACCATGCGCAAGGGACGCAACGACCCACGCAATCCCCCACGCAATCACGCCATCGAGGAGTTGCAAGTCCATCCATTCAGGTGCTATCATGTGCCTAGACACGTTCTCTTGCTCGCCTCCTTAACTTGGAGGAGCAGACGCGGCGCGGCTCTCGCGCAGAGGAGACAACGGACATGACGACTGGTTCAGCACAGCGCTTTGGCGACCTGCTGCGCCGGTCTCGGCTGGCAGCTGGTCTGACGCAAGAAGAACTGGCAGCCCAGGCGGGGCTGAGTGTGCGCGGCCTGAGCGATCTGGAGCGGGGTGCTCGCTTGGCCCCACGCCGAGAGACCCTTCAGTTGCTCGCTGAGGCGCTCCAGCTCTCCGCGGCAGAGCGCACCCGGCTAGAAGCTGCCGCCCGCCAGCGCGGAGCCCCGGCGGTCCGGGCGGCAGGCGAGAGCCTGCCATCTCCTCAGAGCTCCCTTTCCGCGTTGCCTTTTGTGGGACGAGCCCAGGAACTGGCTTTGCTGGAGCAGGTGCTCACAGATGGCCCGCCGGTCCTGCTGGTGGCTGGCGAGCCGGGCATCGGCAAGTCGCGCCTCTTGCAGGCAGGCATCCAGCGGGCGCAGGCGCAAGGTTGGACCGTGCTGACGGGCGGTTGCCATCGACGCAGCGGCCAGGAGCCCTTCGCGCCCCTGGTCGGCACCCTGGCTGACTCCTTGCGACCCCAGTCGCCCAACGAGCAGCGGTTGCATTTAGAGGGCTGCACCTGGCTGGTCCGCTTGCTGCCCGAACTGGCCGAAACCAGGGTGGTGTCCCCGCCGACCTGGACACTGCCTGCTGAGCAGGAGCACCGCTTGATGTTTGCTGCCGTGGCCCGGTATCTGGCGAATGTGGCCGGTCCCGCCGGGACGCTGCTAGTGCTGGATGATCTGCATTGGGCGGGTGCTGATGCCATCGATCTGCTCCAGGCGTTGGTGCGCGCCCCGGCAGATCGCCCCCTGCGCTTGCTGGTAGCCTACCGGGATACCGACGTGACGAGCCAGGACCCCCTGGCGTTCCTGGCCGCTGATCTGGCCCGAGAAGGGCGAGCCACCCGTGTCCAGCTTTCGCCCCTGGAAGGGGCAGAAGCAACCGCTTTGCTGGCGGAACTGCTGCCGGAGACGGCGGAGGGGGATCCCCATCTGAGGCAACAGGTGCTCGCGCGGGCCGGAGGGGTGCCCCTCTTCCTGGTCAGTTGTGTGCAGGCGCTCTTCATCGGCCACCTGACCTGGAATGGCGCCAGCCATGTACCCTGGACGCTGCGGGAAGCCATTCTCCAACGAGTCGTCGCCGTGCCGGAGGCCACCCAACAGGTCCTGCGGCTGGCCGCAGTGATTGGGCGTCGTGTGCCGCGCATCCTGCTGGTGGCGGTGGCCGCGCGCGCTGACCTGGCAGAAGAGACGGTGCTGGAGGCCCTGGAGGGAAGCGGGCGGGCGCGGCTGCTGGGAGAGGCGGGCGCGGATGCCTACCAGTTTACGCATGACCTGATCCGCGAGGTGGTGCTCTCCGACCTGGGCACGGCGCGGCGGGCGCTCCTGCACCGGCGGGTAGCGGAGATCCTGGAGGCGACGGTCCCA
>MNIY01000190.1 GCA_001919995.1 Ktedonobacter sp. 13_1_20CM_4_53_11 | reverse complement strand
ATTTTGCTCGTTGGTCTCATCACCAACCCGGTCGTGCTGGGGATCGGCGTGGTGTTAACGGTTGCTGCCATCGTTGGTTGGGGGCTTGAACGAAGGAAATAGTGATGGGTGTCTCCATACACCGGTAAGGGGCGCGAGATACCTATCCTCAAGATAGGGAGAGGAGAATAAATGAGTACTACTCAAGGTGAGCCAATCACTGCTGCTACTGAGCATCAATTGGCGGGACGAAGTCTTGGCTGGTGGGGAATGATCTTCTTCATTACCTCGGAGGCGCTGATCTTCGCCAACTTAATCGCAGCGTATCTTTACCTTGAAATCAGGAATATGGGTGGGCATTGGGCATTCAAGCTGCCCTCGGGGGATTACCTGGATGTGGTCTTTCCCCTGATCAATACGTTCATCCTGCTGGCAAGTAGTATACCCGCACGTTTTGCGGGCGCCAGTATCGCCAAGGGGAATCGACGTAATATGGTGCTGGGTCTTCTTGGCACGATTGTACTGGGCTCCATCTTCCTGGGAGGCCAGCTGTATGAGTATACAAACCTGTTCGCGTCGAATTTTACAATCCATTACCAGGCTTTCGGCTCGGCCTTCTACACGTTGACTGGTTTTCACGGTTTACACGTCACTGTCGGCATACTTTTCTTACTCATCTGTTTGATTCGTGCCCTGCGCGGTGACTTCACGGCGAAGAATCATTTTGCTGTCCAGGCGGGTGAGATGTACTGGCACTTCGTTGACTTCGTGTGGATATTCGTCGTCAGCACGGTCTACTTGCTTCCCCTCCTGCTGCGCCCCTGATAAGTTAGTAAGGCGAGCTGTTCGGAGCAATTTGGCGGGTGCCAAATTGCTCCGAACAGCTCGCCTTTTCTGTATCCTCCTTACCCGGTGTTGTTCGTGTATGCTTCTAGTTATCACAAACCTATCACAAAAAAATGTGGTAGAATAGAAAAGTGCAATATTTTTGTACCCTGGAGTATGTGTTCGTTCGGAAGTGCGAGACAAGATACCTGGAGACCAGGCGACAGAAAGGATTGACGACGATGAAAGAAGTGAGCAGAAGTGGAGCTGTCGTTGCAGGTGGTCGAGAGAGCGCCCGCAGGGCAAAAAATCACACATCTAAACGCTGTTCAATCTGTAGCGGTCGCCTCAAATCAGGGTCAGTTCCCCTGATGGAGCCAGAAGGTGTACCCGAGCCTCGTCGTTCCTGGATTCTGTGCAATGACTGCTACCAGTCTCTGCTCATCGAAATGCGCCGCTCTCCCGTCCGGACTCCCTTACGTCTGCGTATAGCAATGGGTATAGTCGCCTCGGAACGCTGGCCCGAGTCGTATTCCTCGTACCGCTCAATACTGAACGACCGCAAGTGGATCCTCTTTATCGCCTGGGGATTCGTCGTCGCCATGATATTTCACCTTGTCCTCATCGTGATGATTGCCATGGTCGCTAAATAACAGAACTTGACCTGTTTGCTAGAATATAAGTGAGCCAGACAAACTCAAGCAACCAGGAGAGGTTACCTGTATCATGGATTTCGCCGCCGGAAACGGGGCAGATACAAATACGAGCAATGGTGGTTGGTGGGCCGTAGAGAGCGCGTTGTCTCCATCACATATTTATTCAAAAGATAGCGATATTTTATCTGCCGGACTCTTACAAGAATATAGCGTGCTCACGGGAGTTGCTGCTAATATGAGCAGCGGCTTTCTGCTCTTAAATTCACGAGAACGCGTCACATATTTCAACGCCAGCGCTGTGCGCCTGCTCGGCATCAACAGCCATGAGTTGATTGAGCAGCCCGTTTTTGATGTGCGGAAACAACTCCTGACCCTAGCGGCCGAACCTGAGTCTGTGCAAGACGAGTTTGATCGTGCCTGGTTCTCCCCTGAAAAAGAGTCTTCGACAGATATCGCCCTGGCAGATGCGGCGGTACGCTGGCTGCGCGTGCGCTGTTTCCCTATGTGGGATGGCACGGGACATCTGTTGGGCCGCGGGATACTGCTCGATGATATCACGTTGGAACGCTCCTCTATCGAGTCTCGTGGTGAGGCGCTGGCGCTCGCTGCGCATGAACTGAAGACCCCACTCGCGGTGATTAAAGGCTGTGCCACGACGTTGTTGGGAAACTCTACGCGCTGGGACCCGATTATGCAACGTGAAATGTTGCAGATGATCGATACACACGCGGACCGCCTATATGATGTGCTTAACACGCTGCTAGATGTCTGGCGGCTCGATTCCGGGGCACAGACCTTGCAGCTATCACAGGTACAGATTCCTGAACTGCTGCGCCAGGTCGTGGAGCACTGGCAAAAGGCTGCGCCGCGTCACACTTTTGTGCTCACTATCCCACCAGTTGTCCCTCTCGTAGTGGTCTGCGATGCTGTGCGCGTTGGGCAGGCCTTGCACTCCCTGCTGAACAACGCTGTCACATACTCTCCCGAGGGAGGGACCATCACTATTTTGCTGGAGAACAATGACGTCGAGTTACGCCTGAGCATCGCTGACGAAGGAGTGGGGATAGCTCCCGAACATCTCGATCGTATTTTCGAACGTTTTTACCGTGTTCAACAGCGGGAGGGGTCGGCTTCCAGTGGAAGTGGTCTGGGACTGGCTGTTGCTCGAGCGACATTTGAGGCTCATGGTGGCACAATCTGGGTCGATTCGGCTGGGCTGGGAGAGGGCGCAACGTTTTACTGTACATTGCCTTTGGCGCCGCGCTTATCCTCGCAGCTACAGCGGCAGTCGCAACCACTCTCCTCGTCGCCGAGTGGCCCGCTACCGTTACCTACGGTGCGTAGTAGCGTTTTGTTGAAACCCGGCCAGCGGGCGTATGTCCTGGTCGCAGAGGGCGACGCGCGCCTGGTGCGCTATCTACGGGCCAACCTGGAGGAGCATGCCTACCGCGTACATACGGTCAATCATGGCATTCAGTTCCTGCGCCAGCTTGACCTGGAAGAGCCAGACCTGATCCTGCTCTCGACGCGCCTGGCCGATATCAGTGGTCTAGAACTATTGCAGCGTTTGCGCGAATTCGCGCAGATGCCCGTGATCATGCTCTGCGATGATTGCGATGAAGATGAACGCGTAAGGCTGTTTGATCTTGGCGCCGATGATCTGGTGATAAAGCCGTTCGGCATGAAAGAACTGCTGGCGCGTTTGCGTGCGCTCTTGCGCCGACGGGCCGCACCTGGCGACCACATGGTACCTCAGGCCATTTTCACCACGGGCGAACTGACCATTGATTATGCTCAGCACCAGGTCTTTTTGGAGGGGCGCCCGGTACAGTTGAGCCGCACAGAATACAAACTGCTCAGTACGCTGGCGCGCAACGTGGGGATGGTTCTGACGCATGAGGTGCTGCTGGAACGAGTATGGGGGCCAGAATATAACCGTGAAGTGGATTTCATCTGGGTTTATATCAGTCGCCTCCGCCGCAAGATCGAGGCCGATCCACGCCATCCAACGTATATTTTGACCGTACCGGACGTTGGCTATAGGCTAGCGAAATTATCGTAGGGGCGCAATTCATTGCGCCTGCCTGGGGAGACGATCCATCCTATTGGGCGCAATGAATTGGGCACTGCGGCCCCTACGCCCAGCCGTATATATTCAGGTCTTTGTAAGGCTTGGCGCATTTTTGTCAAAGCAACTGTAATGTAAAGCGGATATGCTCCCTTGCAGAAGCTAACGTCGTAAAGGCCCTTTACGCCGGCATATGGAGGAGCATTCATGCCACACGGACCGGAACCAACCGTTCTCCTCATTGAGACTGACGCATCATTACGGCGGCTGATTGCTCTGGGTTTACAGTATCGCGGCATGCATGTCGTCGAGGCAAACTCTCCGGCCATCCTTACAACTGTCGAGGCGCGAGAACCTGATCTGCTGATCCTCGATATCGATGAAAATACCGGAAGTAACTGGTCACACTTAGATGCAGTACAATCACACCCCGATCTCTCCACCTTACCGGTCGTTGTGCTGGCGTGGGAATGCCCGGTGCCAGTAGGTGCGGCTAGAGAAGAACAAAGCCAGCTGCAAACATATACGACATGCCTGAGCAAACCCTTTGATGCGCGCGCCCTGTACACGACAATAGAATCATTACTTGCCGCCGCAAGTAGCGCGCGAGCAGCGGCACAGTCACAAGAGATAGCGCTACTCAATCAGGGAAAAGTCTCGTCTAGCATCTGGCCGCTGCTGACGGCCGCTGGTTTACTGCTGACGTTCATTGGTTTGATGGGACTGCTGGCCATTAGCGCTGTGGGCCTGTGCGTCGTGCTGGTTTCCCTGCTCTGGTGGACGCTGGGGACGAATGTCGAAAAAGAAGCTGTAGCAACGTAATATTTACAAAACGAGCTAGACATGAAGAAGGGCCTCCAGAGAGGGAGGCCCTTCTTCATGTCTAGCTTATTTCGCTCTCCTGGGAAGGTAGTGCAACCATTCTTGAAGACAAAACGTGTACATCATGGGTCAAAGGGGAATATGCTACAGATTACTTACACTTGATGAAATATTCCCCGTTTTTAGTGTAGATAAGCCCATTTTTAGTGTAGATAGAAAGGAGCAACATGCAAGGAAATACAGTACAGGGAATGCGCGTTGCCATTCTCGTGACAGACGATTTTGAACAGGTAGAATTGACTGAACCCAAAAAGGCGCTGGATCAGGCCGGGGCCACCACAAAGATCATAGCGCCCAAGCCCGGCCAGGTGCAGGGTATGAATCACGATGTGAAGGCAGACACCTTCCCCGTGGATATGACGCTGGACCAGGCGAATCCCGCTGATTTTGACGCTGTCCTGTTGCCCGGTGGCGCGCTCAATGCCGATTCTTTGAGGATGGAGCCAAAGGCTCAGGACTTTGTGCGCCAGGTTAATAACAGCGGGAGACCGATTGCCGTCATCTGCCATGGCCCCTGGCTGCTGGTCTCTGCAGGCCTTGCCAAGGGCAGGACGTTGACGAGCTATTACACGATCCAGGACGATATTCGCAATGCTGGCGCCAGGTGGGTAGACCAGGAGTTGGTGCGCGACGGGAACTGGGTCAGCAGCCGCAGCCCGAAGGATATCCCGGCCTTTAATAAGGGCATGATTGAGCTGTTCTCGGGTAGTAAAGTATCGTCGCGGTAGTAGACTTTTCGCTCCCAATTAACGACAACAGAGAACAAGAGTGCAAGGGAGCGACCCGGTTAAAATTTGCCCGGGTCGCTCCCTTGCACTCTTGTCTTTACTAAAAGAAGCATGATAATATTCAGGTTATTGTAAGGTATGCTCTTGCAACTGCAAGCTCGCTATCAGTCTCAAGCACGATAATCAGGCTTGTATTATCTCGTGCATCATAAGAATAGCGGCACTTAAACGATGGAAACACAAGACAGCGTAGTTGACGATAACCTGCAAAACACGCAGCCCGAAAAGATCACGACAAAGCGCAAAAGCAGCCGCAAGCGCCACATCACCATTTTTGTCGTAGTGAGCCTGATAAATATCGGGCTGCTTGTCCTGCTCTGGACTCAACTACTGACACCGGCACAAAACCAGTCTGGGGCCAGCAGCGATGGTCCGTCTGTGGCTAACCCGCTGAAAGGGCGGCCTGCGCCCAATTTCAAATTAGCCACGCTAGATATGAAGCAGGCATCAGCGCTTGACCTGGCCTCACTGAAGGGCAAGGCGGTTGTCCTCAATTTCTGGTCTTCATCGTGTGCTCCCTGTCATGACGAGGCTGGATTGCTGCAATCTACGTGGCAACGTATGCAATCGAAGGGGGTCGTCTTTGTCGGTGTCGATTTTGAAGATACCCGGGGCGACGGCTTGAGTTTTATACAAAAGTACGGTGTCACCTATCCGAATGTGCTCGACGCGAATGGTGCGACCGCGATTAACTACGGTGTGACGTATACCCCGACGACATACTTCATCAATAGCAAGGGCGTCGTCGTCAGCATGATACCGCGTGAAATGACGGCGCGGGACCTGCAAACGAATCTGCAGCTGCTGACGAGCTAAGGACATGCATGTTAGAAATACGCGTGATAGTTCGAGCGGCTCATACACTGGCTGCCGCCGCCTGGGTTGGGGGCAGCATACTGTACCTGGTGGCGGTCTTGCCGGCATTGCACAGTAAAGGACCTGCTCCAGCGATAGCTGGTGAGATTGCCGCGTTATTCAGGCGCATGGTGAATATCTGTATGGGGGTATTGCTGCTCAGCGGGGCATACCTGACGTTTGACCGGCTAACACAGACCACGCTTGGCTGGCCCTACCTGGTTGTCCTGGGCTTGAAAATAGTCCTGGCTACTGGTATGTTTATATTAGCCATATATATCGGACAAAGTAATATAAGGCGGCTAGCGAAGCGCTCGACGCGGCTCTCCAGGGCCGCGCCACAACTTATGTTAGCGCTTGGTATAATAGTATTTATCCTTGGTGCCCTCCTCGATAGTTTATTTGAGGGAACGATCGCACCCCACTGATTGATACATTGGAGTTAGAGTATGCAGCCTGCTTTGGCAGCACCAACTGAAGAGAAGATTCCGTCGCGACGGCGTAAACGGTTGCCTCTCAGTTTTATCATTGGCGGACTGGCTATTTTAGCAGCGGTAATCTACCTCGTGTACGCCAATACACAGGCGAACGCTGTCTACTATATGACGGTGAGCGAACTCAGGAACTGTACCACCTGTACTACGCAATCTGTGCGCGTTGCTGGCGTGGTGCAACAGGGTTCGATTGTACGTAATGACCAGCAGCAACTTGTCACCTTTGTCATCGCGCAAGGTGCACAGCGGCTGCCAGTAACTTACAACGGCGTCGTTCCAGATATCTTCCGCCCGGGCATCGAGGTGGTGGTAGAGGGTCACTATACTGGCCAGGGACCGTTCCAGGCTCAGAACCTGCTTGCCAAGTGCCCATCGAAATTTCAGGCCGCTACGCCAACGCCGTAGCAGTATTTTCATACTCAGTAAGGAATACCTGTGCATTTTTCGGATTTAGGATTCATCGCTCTCATCCTTGGATTGGGATGTGCCGTGTATACCGGCTGCGTGGCCGTCCTGGGCGCGCAGCGGAAGAACACGCGGCTCGTTGAAAGCGCGAAGCGCGGTGTCCTTGCGGTTGCCTTCTTCCTTGTCTTGGCCTCGGCCGCGCTGGTCGTCTCGTTTCTCAGCCATGATTTCGGGGTCAGTTATGTAGCGCAACATTCCAACCTGGCCATGCCGTGGTATTTCACGACGGCAGCGTTTTATGGCGGCCAGGAGGGATCGCTGCTCTACTGGGCCTTGATGCTGTCGGTGTTCTCCGCCATCTTTGTGGTGACCGCGAGACGGGTAGCGCCTGTACTGGCGCCCTATGTCATGGTGACGCTGATGGCTATCGAGACCTTTTTATTGATCGTGCTGATCACCGTCTCAAATCCCTTTGCGCGCCTGTCCGTTGTGCCGCCAGATGGCGTGGGCTTGAATCCGCTGTTGATGGATCCCGGCATGCTGATTCACCCGCCGATGCTGCTGATGGGCTACATGAGTTTCTCGATACCTTTTGCTTTTGCGGTAGCCGCCATGATTACCGGCAAGCTGGACAGCGCGTGGCTGCGCTCCATTCGTCGCTGGATGCTGGCATCGTGGTCGATTCAGACGGCGGGCCTGATCCTGGGCGCGTGGTGGGCCTATCATGTGCTTGGTTGGGGAGGATATTGGGGCTGGGACCCGGTAGAGAACGCGGCGCTGCTGCCCTGGTTGACGGCGACGGCTTTCCTGCATTCAACGATGGTCCAGGAACGGCGCGGCATGCTCAAAGTCTGGAATCTCGTGCTGGTGGTGGCCTCGTTTACACTGGCGGTCTTCGGCACCTTCGAGGTTCGCAGCGGTATCATCAGTTCGGTGCATTCGTTCGCCTATTCCGATATCGGTATATATTTCCTGGTGTTTCTCGTCATCATCATTATCGTCAGTACGGGGCTTTTCCTGTACCGTTTGCCCAAACTACGCCCCGAGCAAGAGTTTGACTCGGTGGTCTCGCGAGAAGGCATCTTTCTGCTCAACAACCTGTTACTGGTGGGCATCGCCTTCGCCACGCTCTGGGGAACGATTTTCCCGCTCATCTCGGCCGCCCTACGCCGCGAGACCATGACCGTTGGGCCGCCATTCTACGAGTCCGTCAATGGGCCGATTTTTATCGTGCTGATACTTGCCATGGGCGTTGGGCCGTTGCTGGCCTGGCGGCGCACTTCCAGTCGCGCTTTATGGCATAATCTAGCCGTGCCCGCGCTCGCCGCCGCTCTCTGTGCCGCAGTACTGCCGCTGGCCAGTGTGCGCGATATCTGGGCGAATGTTGGCTTTGCTGTCTGCACATTTACCGCCGGGGCTATTTTCTATGAACTCTGGCGTGGCATGCTCGTGCGCCATCGACACGGTGAGGCGTATCCGCTGGCGCTGTATATGCTCATCAAGCGCTACCGCCAGCGCTATGGCGGCTATATCGTGCACCTTGGCCTGGTGATGCTGGCAGTTGGTGTAATTGGTTCGCACTTCTTCCAGGTGCAGCAGGTTAACACGCTTAAAGCCGGTCAGCAGATGCATGTTGCCGGCTATACGCTGAATTATATTGGCAATATCGAAGAAACCGGCCCGGGAACCGATACCGTAAAATCCATTGTACAGCTCTGGAAAGATAACCAGTATCAGGGCTTTATCTATCCCGGGCGCATCTTCTACCAGAACTTTGGCAATCAACCGGCGAGCCAGATCTCCATCACGACCGTTGGGCTGACCGATGTATATGTCCTGCTTGCCGACTGGAACGGCGCTTCTGAGGCGACGATCCGTGTGTTTATCAACCCGCTGACATCGCTTGTGTGGTACGGGGGAGCGCTGATGCTGATAGGTGGAGTCATCTGCTGGTGGCCAGAGAGGCGCAGGAAAGGTATACAGGTCAATAGTGAGATGCCTGGCATACCAGGTGTGGCTGCCCCGCTTGGCCCTCCAGCTACAAAAGTCGAGCAAGGCGAGAAACAGGTGGGGCAAGATGACAAGGAGATCGTGGTATGAAGCAGAGGCGTCCACTGTTTATAGGGCTGGCCATCGTGGCGATCGTGGGAGCGATCTGGTATTCTATCTTTCTGCAAAACCCACCACAGCAGACGCTTGATCAGCGCGTGCAACATGTCGGATTCCAATTGAAGTGCCCTGTCTGCCAGGGCGAGTCGGTTGCCGATTCCCAATCGGCTATTGCGCAACAGATGCGGGGTATTATTCGCCAGCAACTGCAATCTGGCATGACGGAACAAGCCGTGATTCAATATTTCCAGGCCCGCTATGGGGATCAGATTGTCTGGTCCCCACAATGGCAGGGTTTTTCTCTGCTGGCGTGGTTGGTGCCGATTGGCCTGCTGCTGGGAGGGGTGATACTGCTGTTCTTTGTCCTGCGTGACTGGCGAAGCTCGACTCCCACGGGAGGCACAACTATCGTTGCAGCGGAACTTACGAATATACACCAGGTTGATTTATCCCGGTATCGTGCGCTGCTCGAACAGGAACTCGCCGAAGAAGATCCATTGTTCGCACGACCACCAGGTGGAACGGATGGAAGCTAATGCAATTCGTACTATCTCTCCTAATTGCGCTCGCGCTGGGTATTTCAGCTCTTGCCTTTGTGCTTTACCCCTTCTATCGCCGTACGCCAGCCAGGCCTGAAAAGCAAAAGAACACTGCCCTCTTCCCCTGGGTCGAAGAAAGAG
>MNIY01000131.1 GCA_001919995.1 Ktedonobacter sp. 13_1_20CM_4_53_11 | reverse complement strand
TTGAACCAAATGCTGCAATGCTGGGTTATTTGCGCAAGGACGCGGATGGACAGGGCCTCACAAATATCACCATTATTCAGTCGATCTGGCAGGATGCTCCCGAGACTCTTGCAGCAGATATCGTTATCTGTAGTCACGTACTCTATCCAATAGTCGACATTGTACCTTTCCTGGCGAAACTGATTAAAGCGACGGGCCATATTTGCTATATCTACATGCGAGCAACCTCTATTGATGCTTTAACTGGCCATCTCTGGAAACACTTCCATGGAGATGAGCGACGTCTGCCTCCTGGATATATTCATGTGCTCGACGTGCTTTATGAGTTGGGGATATACGCAGATGTGGAAGTCGTCAAACTCCCCGTAATCCTCAGCTATCCTTCTGTTGATGTTGCAGTGGAAGAGGTGTCAGAGCAGCTCATTTTACCCGGTGATGATGCGACGCGCAAGGAGTTACGCCATTTGCTGGAGGACTGGCTGGTTGAGCGCAATGGAATGCTTGTGCCACCAGTCGAGGCAATGATAGGGGCTATAATCACGGTGCAGAAGTAGGGAGGAGAGATTCCAGCAGCTTGGCACAGCCCAAATGTGCTATTGGCCCATTTTGCTCTTAAGAGATATGTTATAATGCCTCTTGATATTCCAGACCGTGTCACGAAATTCGATACAATGTTCTAAAATCAATTAGAGGTAGATGATGGACTGGCTTGATGACATTGATGAGAAAGAGCAGCAGCAATGGCAAGCGCGTGTGGCAAGAGAGCGCTTTGACCTCTCGGCCTCAGTTGAAGAAGCGTTGACAGATGTGTCTGCTCAGGAAGACCCGGAATCAGACGAGGTTGAAGATAATGTCCCTATCATAAAAAGTACGGCGCTTATTCCCCCGCGCTTGAGTCTTCAATCTAAAGAGTTGCCGGCGGTCAGTAGATCAGTGAAGGTACGAACCGATTATCTTCCTCTAGCTACAGTGGGGGCAGCGGTTTCTCGACCAACGGAAGCGCCTGGTCCTGTGCAAAGCAGGCAACGTTCACCGAGACGTGCAACAAAGGTGCGTTTGCAGGTTGTTCCCAAGCAGGAGGCAATTGAGAAACCTGAAATGACCGGGGTGCGATCTTATGAAGCGGACACCAATCCAAGTATGCCAGCTGTGGACAGGCTTGCAGGTCCTGTGGGTCCTCGTGCTGATGAAGACGGTCAAGAAACCTCGGGTTCAGGTCGGTTTGAGAAGGGGCAATGCGAGGTTATGGTTGCCAATGCACATATTATCGCATCGAGTGTCGTAGTTGTGGTACTGACGGCTGATCCAGGTCCGGTGGTGGTACAGTATGTTACTCTCCATCCACAGGTAGGATTTACTGTCCACCTGAGCGCAGCAGCGAGGAAAGCGGCGTCATTCAATTATCGAATAAGCTAATTGAGAAGATCTCCTCCCTCGATCGTTTGAATCGAATCTGCAATAGCCATGACACGGACAAGGTGATCAAAGTCATGGGCAGTGTCTTCGGCTCCTTCACCAGAAGGCGGCGCGGAGGCCCCGATGTTCACATCTGGGGAGGAAGCGCCGCCGAACCTTTTTGATACTCATAACCATCAACGCGATGTAGAGGCGAGCAATAGCGAGCATGAATGCCCTCCACCATGCCATGTGCGCCGATAATCTTAAAGTACCCATCAGTTTTAATGGCAACGCGTCCAACATATGTACCCATCCTTTTCCCTCTGGTGACGACTGCCTGAACCATATCCCCCGTTTGGAATCCAAAGACTTTGCTCGGCCCTTTCGGGCGGCTCCTTGGAAATCCCCATCCGTCAACATTACAAAGCTGGCGGCATTGTCGGCCTCTGGCTGTGATAAGCAGGGGGATAACATGTTGCCACTGGACCCGCTCTGGTGTAGATGGCCCCACGCATACAGCGTCGAGCCAATGACTCTTGGGAATGCCGCGTTGTTTCCTATTCCATTTTGTCTGGCCCCCCGTACTGACCTCGATCGGCAGTCCTGTGGCTTTGAGTCGTTCATAGAGCGCCCAACGTGTCGAGTTCACTGCTGCTGCGTCTTTTAATGGTTGCAAGGCCTGTGCCTGGAGGTGGGGAAAGCCAAATGCCTGGGCGGTTTGGGAGCCTTTTTGTTGATTGCACGCTTCGCAGGCCAGGGTGAGATTGGTGATCCGGTCACTGCCTCCACGTCTTTTGGGCACGATATGTTCCACTTCGAGCGGGATATCTCCTTTTTGGCAGTAGACGCATTTATGTCGCCATTTGAGTAAAAGATACTCTTTAACTTCTAGCCCCGCGAGAGTTCCGTGTTGGTAGGCGACTCCCTTGATCTCAGGGTTTTGGATGGCCTGGGTGTCGAAGCGCACCGCCTCATAGGAAATGGCACCCAGCGGGCACCAACGCATCAGCCGCCTGGTCCAGGTCTGCACATTTTGCATCCGTGAGCACAACGAAGGAGCAAGCCACCCGCGTTTGCGCCGACGATTGCTAAAGCGGGCCGCCCGGTAGCGCGTATGCCGAGAACGGCGACCTCGACGCACGCCAGCCCGTTTTTGCAGCGCCTGGTGGACCTCTTCTCCCCGGTGAACCAACTCCGCAGCCCATAGCACCTGTCCTGATGTATCGTTGAGGACGGCGAGCCCCGTTGTCTTGGACCCTGGATCAATTTTCAGGCGCAGGGGCTGTGGATGCGCTTCAGAAACTGGATGCTTGAGAATCAGGACAAAGGGAAATCGCCGGTAGACGGCTGCCTTCCCAGATGAGAGGAGCTTGCGGGCTCGACCGGGATGAACCGGATCGAGGGGCCGCTTCTCCTGATCAATCACAAAGACGTACGACATGGCTGAGTCCTCTGTTCTTGCCCTTTCGGGCCTCCGGCAAGCGCCGGGTAAAGTTTTCCTCGTCCAACTTCTGCGAAGGTTTCCTTTGGATGCGAGCCGCACTGCGATTGAAACCCCATCTCGCTGTTTAACGACGCGCCGCAGGGTCCGGGACTGGAAGGCCACCCCGGAGTGCCTATGCATTCTTCGCGAAGGGCTACCAGGTACTTACACCTGGGGACTGCTCAGCATCGGGGCTTGCCGGAACAAGCCCCCACCCATTCAGGTGTGGAGTCGCTGACTATCCATGATTGCTTTAGCGCGTTCAAGGAGCCAATTGCGAAGCTCTATCACTATCTACAAGTTCTTTCTCTAGATTGGACGAAGGTAACGTGACAATAAAGCGGCTTCCTTCGCCTGGTATACCACTGCTTTCAGCTCGGATAGTCCCACCGTGCATGTGGAGCAGTTCCGCGACAATATACAGGCCGAGACCTATGCCCCTGGTTTTACTTCCATCGATATTGGACCCTCGATAAAAGCGTTCGAAGAGACGAGGGAGCGCTTCTTTTGGGATGCCAATGCCTGAATCCTCAATGCAGACTTCGATGGTTCGACTGCCCTTATCTATTTCACTCTCTTTCTGGCGCAAGGAGACGGTGATTGGACCGCCGAGAGGACTATATTTTATGGCATTCTGTACCAGGTTGGCAATTACTTGTTTGAGGCGTGCGCTGTCTCCAATAACGATATAAGGGTGATCGCTAGGTGCGATGTGACAAGCGATCTGGTGAGCGGTTGACGTAGAGCCATGGGCTGAGACCACCTGTTCAGCAATCTCTGCAAGGTCAGCAGGTTCTGAGTTGATAACCAGTTGTTTGCGGTTGATCTGGGTTACTTCCAGGAAGGTGTTGACGATATTTGTCAATTGGTGAGCTTGTTCCTCAATCGCTGTAAGGCTATCAGCCACTCGTTGTGTGTTCTGTGGATCTGTTCCTTTGCGCAACATACGTAAAGCGACCTGGCTATGAGTGAGAATAACAGTGAGAGGTGAACGAAATTCGTGAGCGGTGATAGCCAGAAATTCGTCTTTTAGAGCATTTGCCTCGCGCATTGCGGCTTCGCTCGTGCGCGCGTCCACAGCTTCTTGCTGCCAGCGGGCCTGCTCGATTGCCAGCCCGGCAAGTTGCGCTATGCCTTCGATGACTGCCATATCCCAGATAGAAAAATCAAGCGGTACAGACGGCTGTTCAGTTTCGCCAGGGGAAATATTCTTTGAATCTGATAATGAGCGATCCAGGGTTATCAAGCCAAGTATGTGATGATTGTGAGTTATAGGTGCGGCAAGTACCATTGTCTGGTTGAATGGATTGGGCTGGTTGTCGTACTGCTCGGCGTTAATGACGGTGGCATGGCCTTCTAATATTTGTCTACGGAACCCTTGATACTGATGTGCCTCTGGAGAAAGCCAGCGGCTCTGCTCGAATAGCCATGTTTTTTCTACTTCATTATCTTTGAATCCCCTGGACAACAGGAAGGTAAACGCTTCTTCACTTTGATCAAAGAGGTGGACGGAGCCCCGCTCGCAGTTGAGAGTAGAGAGCGTCATTTCCAGGACACTATCGAGAATATCTTTTATTTCGGTAATGCCGGAAACAGCTTCCGCTACATTGAGCATTGTTTCGAGCGCCAAACGAACACGCTGCTCGGCGCGTGTTTGCTGTGTGACATCGCGAAAGGCGCTGACGAGCCCTACCTGTTTTTGCGCCTCATCCAACATGGGAGTGACATTTACCTCTATCACTCGCTCGACGCCATCACCCCGGACGGTCACGAATCGTTCACCACGGATGCGTTCACCTTTGAGGGCGCGCGCAACCGGGAATTCATCGTACGAAAGCGGTTGCCCATGCATCGAGCGGGTCGGGTAACGATTGAGAAACGATTGTAATCGATCAGTAGAGTTTACTGGAACTCCGAGAAAGAGCGAGGCGGCGTTGTTGCGTACAAGAACTTCTCCATCCTGGTTGACAACGGTTATTCCTTCGCTCATGGCCTGGAAAACAGCGTCGAGCGTATTTGCCCGTTCGGTTGCCAACTTAGCAGAATTACGGACATCTGCCAGGAGTTGATCTTTTTTCACAGCCAGCGCACACTGGGCCGCAATATCCTGAGCAAAGGCAAACTGACCTTGAGTGGGGTGATAGGTCGAGTCTCGATAGTTGACAAAGGCGAAGCCAATGCACTGAGAACTAGAGGATGCCGGCTGGGTACCCGGTGTGGAGGTAATTGAACGATCACCGCCAGCCATCAGCGGGACAATCATCACATTATCAAAGCCGAGCTTTTGAAAAAAAGGCTGTTCGGATTCCGTCATTTGATGGATATTCAAAAAGAGGGGCGAACCAGTGGTAGCCGCCTTTTGACAGTCAGGTAGGTCTTGCAGTGTTGTGGCTGTGATGAGTGGTTCATTGAAATGTGTTTGTTGCGGCCCTGTACTGTTAGCCAGGTATAACGTCTGAGAATTTATGAGCATAATCTCACCACTATCCGCGTTTAGTCCGCGAACCAGGTGTTGTGTAGCGATTTTGAGCACAACCGAAAGGTCTTCCCCTGAATTGACGGTTAATGCTACCTGATAAATGGCGCGGGCACGTTCAATCAACCGTTCAGCGCGTGTTCGCTCTGCCTGTGCCTGCTGGTAGAGCCGAGCATTGTCTATGGCAAGTGCTGCCTGTTGTCCAATAGCGCGTGCAAGTTGTTGCTGCTCCTGGGAGAAGTCGCGTATTTGAGCCGGGTCATCAAGGGACATCATACCCAGGATGCGATCTTCGCGTTTAAGCGCAATGAGTAATACAGAGCGCACAAGAAATGTTTCTGCCACTTTTCGTGCCTTGGGATTATTCAATAGATCTTTAACAAGGAGCAGACCCTTTTCCTGGAGAAGGCGGGGGAGGTGAGGGTCATCGAAGAAGATAGAGCCATGATACCAGAGATGATCCGCGGCTGTGATTTTTTTACGGTCAACGTGCTCCGTGGAAAGGTAATAGGCAGTGGGGAGAAAAACATTGCGAGTGTCATCGAATAGCCAGACAGAGCAGCGCTCTACTTCGCAGACCTCAATTGTACGTTTAGTCAATGCGTGCAAAATATTTTTGAGATCGAGCGAGGATGCTAAAAGCTCTGCTAATTCACGCAAAATCTCACTTTCACGCAGCGCAGTTACCAGTCGTTGATGTTCCTGATCATTGGTGAAGGGGGGACGCTCACCTAACATGCTCTCTTCCTCGTCAAGAATTTAAACCAGTGGTGCAAGAGACGCACCATAAAAATACGCGTAGATAAAGTATCTTACATAGAAATACCAATGCTTTTGCGCAAGGGGTATGTAATTATGTCAAAGTGTAACAGATGGGTATAGATGGCGTCAAGCAAAATAGGGTATTTGACTTGAAATCTTTTCAGGAATGAGGGAAATAGGAGGAAATGTAGAAGGATAGTCATCTTTTGCGACGTAACCTGAGCCATTCCACGAGGAATGCCAGGCCAGTACCTGCTACCGCCTCGGCTACGACAGCAGTTTTCGATGAAGTCGGCGTGGTATGTTCTTTATCGTGCTTGTTGTGCTTGTTTTTGCTTTGTGCAGGAGACGTGGTCGAGGGCTGTCCTGATGTGGTCTTTGCCGAAGAAGGCTCTGCGGCTGCAGCCGTAGTTATACCAGCAGTATCGTGTTTCCCGTTACCTGGTGCATTTTCTATGCCGGTTTTTTCTGCCACATCGCCGGTTGGTGCATCTTTATGAGAAGGTGGTGCCTGTTTCTCTTTATCCTCTTGATTCTTTGGTAGATGACTTGTAACGATGTGGACCATAGACACCAGGTCAACAGGCGTTGCCTGGATCTTTTCAGCGAAGAAGGCATTGACTTCGGCGCCAATAAGTATAATAAGGGCAAAGTAGTAGAGGAAAACCAGTAAAATGACGAAAAGGCCAGTTGGTCCCGCAAATCCTTTGAGGAAGTTCGCGGCGTATAATGGGAAGAGTGGTAAATAGATTGAAAGTCCCACCGCTGCAATAATTGCTCCCAAGACAGCGTTGCGGAAGCTGATGTGCTGGTTGGGGACAACCATATAGATAACCTGGAACAATATCCACGAGGATATCAAGGTGCCAATTATGCCGCCGAGGCTAAAAATGATGTTAACGCCGGGAACCTGTGCCAGTGGTGTATTGTGCAGGATAGAGAGAACAAACGCAGGTCCTGATGCTGCAACTATCATAATTGGAACGAGGAGGATGAAGATGAGAAGCATCCCGATCGCCATAAGGTTTTGCTTGATGATGGGCCTCTGGCGGACATGATAGATGATGCCGAAGCACGCCTCTAAGCTGATGAAGAGGCGTGATCCGCCGAAAACAGCCAGGATAATAGCAATATAGCCCAAAATACCAGAATCATGGGCGAGCTGATTAAGTGCAGGTTTTAAAGCTTCTTGCGATGAAATTGATGACGGGAAGACATTGGCAATTTGTTGGATGAGTTGGTTCTGTGCATCCGGGTTCAGTCCACTGAGAAACAAACCAAGGATGGATACGATGGCAACTATTATTGGAAACATTGCCAGAAGTAAATTGTATGCCAGCATAGCGGACAGATTAAAACACCAGTCATTGGTGAATTTAGTCCAGAAGGCCCTGATGGGAGAAATTCTCTTTTCGGCGGTCTTGACTACTTCTGAGATACCTTCCTTGCTATCATCCTGGGAAGGCTTTGTTGCATTTTTCATCGTGCTATCACCCGCAACCTTTCAATTCCTGGAAAGTGAACACCCAAAGAGCGTCATTGTAATCTCTATTTTCTGCATTGATTCACGATAGATGAGCCCAACTCGTTTCAGCTAAAGATGTGTTTGGTGGGTCTTTGACAGTTTCACTTCGGCCAAAAATACGGTATAGTATACGCTAACGTAAGGCATCTCGATGAAAGCCAGGAACCAGGGTATGAATGCACAACCACCACCAAAGTCTTTTGCGGCACTTTTATGGGATGTTTTGCGTTTGAGTTTCAAAGCCATCTGGGAAAACCGCGCCAATCCCGCTCGTCCTTTTGTGGAGCGCCAGCAGGCCTTGAATGTGCTGGGTTTGCCGCCAAATGCCACTCCACAGCAAATTAAACGTCGCTATAGAACACTGGCGAAACGTTATCATCCCGATCGTGGGGGAGATCAGCAGCAGATGAAGCGCATCATAGCTGCATATGAGTACCTGACCAGGGAACAGCCAACGATGTGAAGGTATGAACGAGCTACGGTAGCTGAGCGCCACAATTATTACAAAATCTTTTTCCTGGTCGAGCGCGTGCGCCACATTGATCACAGAAGATGGCTTCCTGTTCCTTCTGTTGAGGAGGCGTTGTGGTACTCTGCACCGGTGGGTGAGGTGCAGCGTTGTAGGGAGAGGATGAGGTCGACTGCGCAGGAGGGGGCGCTGGTGCCGGTTGATTTGTTTGGCCAGCAGATGTGGGAGGAGCATATTTTTTCTGAGTTGTTCCGGGTTCCTGGGTAGTTTGGATCGTGTCCTGGATTGTCTTTGCGGCTTTCATTGCCATACCACCAACGGTTCCAGCAATTTTAATGCCCTTGGCGATATCGTCCATATCTTTCTTCATGCGATTGGCGGGCGGTAGGAAGGTAGAATCGGAAACTTTGTTAAAAAAATTTGGCCCAAACTGCATTCCTTCGCCGTTCCAGGCAAGCTTTCCATCTTCTATTGCTCCATCATCAAAACGGAACGCGATAGCGTTTCCTTGAGCAGTATATGTGCCTTCTCTGCGTACTTCTGGAGCATTTGTTGCGATTTGCTGTCCATTGATGAAGGACTGGGCTGCATTAGCGATGCGGCTACGCTCCTGTATGGTGAGGATAAAGCGTCCATCTGGTTGAAGTGTGAGGCGATCGATACGAGAAGTAAAGTAATCAAGTCCTACCCCTGAACGATGGAGGTATTCATACTGGCCGGTAATGGATTTCGTCATAGGTACTTTCCTTCTCAAGGGACATGGCAATTATTTTTTGAGTAGCTTATACGATATTATATCATAACTAAGTTCATGTTCATGTGGTTTTGAATCCTCATCGCTGCGCTCTTCGCAATGATTTTTTGTGTGGATGGGGTGTGGCAGCCTGCGGGCTGCCACACCCCATCCACACAGGAACGGTGATTTAGCTCGTGAGCGTAGAGGTAAAACAAGGAACCTGTCGCACCCCATCCACACAGAGGAGCTGTGATTTAGCTCGTGAGCGTAGAGGCAGAACAAGGAATCTGCCACACCCCATCCACACAGGAGCTGTGGTTTAGCTCGTGAGTGTAGAGGCAAAACAAGGAACCTGTCGCACCCCATCCACACAAAGGAACGGTGATTTAGCTCGTGAGTGTAGAGGCAAAACAAGGAACCTGCCACACCCCAACCGCCCAAGGAACTGGACACTGGGTGAGGTTGCTTACACTTTCAAAGCAATCTCATCTGTTTCGTCCTCTACAAAGATAGAGGAACTGCTAAAGGCTGATGCTACATCAGAGAGTGAACGAGCTATGTCAAGCTCTATTTCACCTGCCTTTGTCTCCCTTTTTTTAAGCAAATGGCGACCAAGAGCATCGTGCGCTCGTATCTGTGCGGCAATGCGATCGGTGGGTGCCAGCAGAGTGATGGCATCACGGAATGCTCTTTCTGCCGCGGGATCAAGGACATCGATCGATTCGAGGACACGACCAAGCATGATTGCTGCTTCGGCCTTTCTCAGAGTATAGCTCATCTGACCTGCATATTGTGCCTGTTGAACATATTTCAGCGCTTCTGAGTAGTTCTCCATTTCGAGTTCAAGACCAGCCAGGGAACAGGCAGCGGCAGAGACAACATTCGCCAATTCATGCAATCCGCGCTGTTCCATCTCGGGTGCATTGGCCCTCTTTTCTAGCTCTGGCAGCCAGGCAGAGAGAACTCCCTGGAGGTGCTGGCGAGCGTCATCTCGTTTCCCAGATTCCTGCTCGATGAGTCCAATCAGGCAGGTTAACAGGGCTGCACGGAGTGATTCTCCAATAGAACGATAGAGGATACATGCGTTTACTGCATGATTGAACGCAAGTCGTAACTGTGATTCTTTGTAACAAGTACAATGCAGGGCATCTAAGGGCTTTTTAGCCTGTTCGAAGGCGATGAGGGACACCCCCCAATTCGCTTCAGCAACGTAGTGAAGGGATGTAGTGGCATCCATCATACGTAGGGCAATGTTATATTGCTCTAATGCAGCATCGGGTTGTTTCAATTCGCGCAGTGTAGCGGCGAGATGAAGGTGCAATTCTAAGACTACGAGACGTTGATCTGCGGGTAAAATCTCTGGCTGTTCGGTAACGGCATAAAGAAAATCTTTCTGGGCATTGAGAAATTGCCGTAGCTGAAAGTAACATTGGCCACGAACAGCCGCTAAACGCCAACGCAGCGACGCTGAAGTCTGGGCCATGTTTACCGTACTTAACGAGTCCAGAGCCTCTCGTGGATGCTTACTAGCAAGCAACTCCAATGCGACGCTCAATTGTTCTTCATTGAACTTATACTGGCAAGTATCACTATCAGCCTCTCGTTGTTGTTGCGCCAGAGTTTGGAGGTCTGCTAATGGCAAGTGTAATTTTTCTGCTAGAAATTCTAAACTCTCCTGAGATGGTTCAACCCGATTTCTTTCGATCTGCGAAATCAAACTCGTACTATAACGTTCAGCAGCGACTGTCTTGAGCGAGAGATTTAAATTCTCTCGCGCAGCTCTAATGCGGCCTCCAAGAGTATCTGGAGGAACATGCTTGGGGGGACGTGGCATACCTCCATTTCATCCTTCCTTTGTAATTATGTCACTAAAAAGTTATCAAGACGCCGTACGGGATTCTAAATTTAACAAAATTATAATGGATTAGCATACAAATAACAATAGATATTCTATTAAAAAACATCGAAATAATAATTAACTTAGCTTTTATTCGTGCTGTGAAGTATCCTAAATCTTATCTTCATATATGGAATTACATCTAATTGCTTTGTAACAGGAAAAGAATTGATGAGGTAAATTAAGCGATATTTTATCTCATCATTTTTGTTCACAGATCGTTTCGTATCTACTCTGTAGTTTTAAGTATAATACCTCAAAGATACTGTCATGCAACTTTTGGTAGTTTTGGTTTCACATCTATAGATGTTATTACGCTCTGGGCAGTAATTCTGTTGCACTTGAGCTAATTGGCAAGGGCAAAATGAATTTATGAATTGCTAGAACATTTGACCAAAATTTCTCTTGACTTTTATGAATGAAGGCTGTATGCTGAGGGAACAGTACATGCAATCAAAGAGAGGTATCAGAGTAGATGTCACGTTCCTCCAAAATCTTAGCAACAATACGAGATGATCATGACAGCACGCAGGAACAACTTACACTTTTTGCTCCGCATAAAACAGATGAACAAAAAGAAACTAACAAGAGAGAATTGTCATCTAAAAGAGAATCTAGTTCTGCAACGATAGAGAAAAAACCTGGGGCGCGAACAAAAAAGAGTGCGTCATATAGTGCAGCTGATATTCAGGTCTTGGAGGGGATTGCGGCAATCCGCCATCGTCCAGGAATGTACATTGGCTCAACTTCTACGTCTGGGCTGCTCCACCTCATCTGGGAAGCTCTTGATAACGCTGTAGATGAAGCGGTCGCGGGATATGGTAAGCATATCTGGATGAATATTGATCAGGAAGGCTGGGTCACGGTGAAGGACGAGGCCAGAGGAATGCCTTTTGACCCCATGTTGTACCAGGGTGACTACCTGCCTGCTGCTACCGTTATTCTGACGGTTCCTCACTCGGGTGGTAAGTTTTCCGAAGGTGTATATAAGACGGCGGGAGGCCTACATGGTGTAGGCGCAACGGTAATCAACGCTCTATCCGAGAAACTAGAATTGACGATCTGGAAGGATGGTCAGAAGTTTACGCAAATATTCAGCCGTGGAGTAGCGCTGCCGCATCATATTGCTCCATGTGACCCAAAGTTGCATGGAACGCAACTCCGGTGGTTGTTTGACCGTTCGATCTTTGACGACGAGGCTTACTATCCCCTGGAGGCCATCGACAGCCGCCTGAAGGCGGCGGCATACCTGAATCGCGGCGTCACTTTCCAGCTGGATGCCTGGGATGATGCTGAAAATAAGCAAGTGAGCCGCACATTCTATTCTCGTGACGGTTTACCGGACTATGTGAGAGAGCTTTCCATCAGTACCAGCGCCCCACTTTTTAAGCAGGTGCTTGGTATAGCTAAAGAAAAGGATGGTGTGCAGGTTGAGGTAGCATTACAGCCAACGACCGGTTATAAGACTACCATCTACAGTTTTGCTAATGCCGTTCGTACACGTGATGGAGGGGTACATGAAACAGGCTTTAAGGCTGCTCTGACAAAAGTTGTCCATGACTACGCACTGAAATGGAAGATCATCAAAAACCGTGAAGAGGATGGTTTCCGACCAGAAGTTATCCAGCAAGGACTGAACGCGGTGATCTCGGTCAAGCTGACTAACCCGCAGTTCCAGGGGCAAACCAAAGATCGCCTCAACAATGCACCAGTTGAGGGGATTGTGCGCTCGGTTGTTGATGAGGGCTTGAAAGATTGGTTTGAGAGCAATACTACCGCGGGAAAAGAGTGGCTGAAGAAGATCCTGCAGATGCAGAAAGCTCGCAACGAGGCGCAGCTGGTAGAAGAGCTGGCCAGAGGCGGTAACAAGAAGAATGGCGAATTGATCGACACGACGCTTTCAAAAAAGTTCTTGCGTTGTAACTCCAATGATCCCGAGCGTGCTGAACTGTTCATCGTGGAGGGTGACTCCGCCGGTGGCAGCGCGGGTCAGGGACGTTTTTCGGAGTTTCAAGCGATTCTGAAGCTCAAAGGGAAACCGCTCAATGTCGCCAAGGCCGATTTGCGGCGTATCGTCGAAAATGAAGAGATCCGTACTATCATCAATGTTTTAGGAACAGGAACGAGGGATTCTTTTGACATTAGCCGTTTAAAATTTGACCGCGTCATTATCGCCACTGACGCTGACGTGGATGGCTTACACATTCAGTGTCTGTTGCTCACGTTGTTTCACCAGGAATTTAGTGATCTGATAGAGCAGGGTCATGTATTCATCGCCTGCCCTCCGCTGTACTCGGTCAAGTACAAGGGTAAGACCATCTGGCTGCTCGATGATGAAGCTCGTCTGCAATTCATTAAGACGCATGCAGATGCTGGAGGACTGGAGTTCAAGCGCTTCAAAGGTCTTGGTGAGATGAATCCGAAGGAATTGCGCGATACTACCTTTGATCCTGCCAGGCGTACACTTAAACGTGTTTCCATGGAGGATGGAGTACTGGCGGCGCGGCTGGTCAAGGAATTGATGGAAGATGAAAATGCTGAGGCCCGGCGTGTCTTCCTGGCTGAGCATTCGCGCAAAATTAAGGAACTGGATGTCTAAAAATGGCTCGTATAACCGATAATAGCACTACAGTAGAAACGGGAATTATCCGCGAAGAGGATTTCTCCGTTATCATGGCCCAGGCTTTCGCGACCTATGGGCTTTCCGTTGTCACTGACCGCGCATTACCTGATGCACGAGACGGTTTAAAACCGGTGCAGCGGCGGATTCTAGCAGGAATGCGAGCGGCTCGTTACCTATCCACTCGCCCCACAGTAAAAAGCGCAGAGGTGGTGGGCCTGATTTTAGGTAACTATCATCCACACGGCGATACCTCGGTATATGACGCAGCTGTACGTATGGCACAACCTTTTACCTTACGCTATCCCTTAATTGAGGGACAGGGGAACATGGGAAGTGAGGATGGCGATGCTCCTGCCGCCTACCGCTATACAGAGATGCGCCTCTCTCCCCTGGCTGAAGCGTTGATGGCCGATATGGAGAGCGACACAGTTCCCCAGCATCCGAGCTATAAACAAGACCCGAAAGTGTTAGAGCCAGATTACTTGCCAGGCAGGATTCCACCTATCGTCAATCCATCGAGTGGCATCGCCGTTGGCCTCTCCACCAATATTCCGCCACATAACCTCGTTGAGGTATTGCGGGCCTGTATCGCCCTGCTTGATCAACCGAACATGGATGTCGAGCAGCTTATGAGGTACATTCAAGGGCCAGATTTTTGCCAGGGGGGAAGAATCATCGGCGTTGACGGCATAAAAGACTATTTTGCCACTGGCAAGGGACGCATCATTGCACGTGCAGAGGTACGGCTGGAAGATACGCCGCGCAGTCGCTCGCTGATCGTTACGCAGATTCCTCCTATAGGGAGAGACAAGGTCAAGGCATCTATTGTAAAGGCGATCAACGCCCGTAAGTTGGAAGGCCTGTTGCCTGATGTACGCGACGAAAGCGATACTGAGAAAGGGATGCGCATTGTGCTGGAGCTGCGGAAAGATGCCGATGCTGCACAGGCGCTCTCGCAACTCTTCGCCGAAACAGATCTGCAAATTGCCCTTTCATTCCAGATGGTGTTTCTCTTCGGCGAGCCGATGCAGGCAGCGCGACAACCCAAACAGGTGGGTATGATCGATCTGCTCAATTACTGGAATACGCACCAGATGGACGTATTAACTCGGCGAACGCAGTTTGAACTGCGCAAGGCGGAGGAACGATTGCATATCGTCGAGGGGTTGATTGTTGGTGCGGCCAACGCTGATAAGATTGTCAAGATTTTCCAGCAGGCCGAGGATCGGGCGGCTGCTCGCCAGGTTATCGAGAAGACGTATAAGCTCACACTTATCCAGTCGGAAGTTATTGCCTCGATGACGCTGGCCCAGGTAACGCGGCTAGACGCAAGCAAATACGCCAGGGAAAAAGTAGAATTGCAGACACGGATCGGCGAGTTACAACACCTCCTTTCAGATCGCAAGGCGATGCTGCTGCTTTTGAAGAAAGAGATGCAACAGCTCATCAAGCAATTTGGCGACGAGCGCCGGACAACTATCGACGTGGAGGGCCAGGTTCATGAGCCCATTAAAGAAGTTGCCAGTCTGCACGAACGAGAGCCCCTCGCCATTGCCTTTACACGTGCTGGTACGCTCAAAGCGCTGCCAGCAGATACGTTTGTTCCCAGGGGAAAAAATGGTGCAGCGATCTATACGCCTGTTCGCGGCGATGAGCAACTGCGCCAGGTCGTCGCAGCCACGTCACAAGATTATGTTTTGTGTGTCTCTTCAAGCGGAAGGGTCTTTCAAATCGCGGCTCATCGCATCCCAACCGGAAATCGTTCGGCAAAAGGCGAGCCTGTGCGCAAATTGTTGGGTTTGGCTCAAGGCGAAGAGATAGTGACCGTGTTGCCTGTAGAGAACTATGATGAGGATCGCTATCTCGTTACCTTTAGCAGAATGGGGAAAGTGAAGAAGTCACCTTTGAGCGATTATAAGACCGCGGACGTTGATGGTTTACAGGACATGAAACTGGCTGACGGTGACGCTGTTGCTGTTGCACTGCTTTCTCGAGGGCAGGGTGAATACTTCGTGACGACGAATACCGCGCAGACTTTGCGATTCAAAGATGATGCATTGCGAGCGCAGGGACGTGTGGGCCAGGGAGTGGCTGCCATTGCTTTAGGGCCGGATGCTCAAGTTGTAAGCGCCTCCTACCTGGATAGTGAGATTTCTACTGACAGTGGCAATTTCCTGAGCTTGCTGGTGGTCACCGAGAGCGGGCTGGGCAAGAAGGTGCCATTGAGCCAGTATCCCCCGAAGGGGCGTGCGACGGCGGGTATCGTGACTACTGAACTTGTTGACAGGGACCGCGTGTTGCTGACGATGATTATAGATGAGAAAGATCACCTGCTGCTGACCTGGAAAAACGAAGATGGTGAACAGGTCACAGCCATCAAAGCGGTTGAGCTAAAAGCATTTACACGGGCAAAAAAAGGTGTGCCCCTGGTGAAGGGGCATATGTTGGGTGTTGTAGCACTTGATAAATAGTTGCAGGCAAAAACCAGAAATGGGTGGAAACTGGTAAACACTCTCTTTTTCCTGGTTTAATTGACTCAGGGTTCGACCCAAAAAAGGATTGAGATCAAAACGACTGTGATCTCAGCAGTCTTGATCTCAATCCAGAGTCTTGAACGTGAGCAATTGGCGTTATAATGCGGGTGGCTGGTCGCGCATAACTTCCTCGACTGTGCTTTTCGCAGCTTCAGCGGGGCGCTCTGTACGGACAACCTCAATAGAGCATTGGGCGAGTAGGGCACCAACGGCTCCGATTGCGGCAAGTGTTGGGGCCAGGACAACACCTACGAGACCAACATTCAAGGGGAACTCCATGATAGTGTTTCCCCCTTGCTTGATGATGATGCGCCGTACATTACCCTCATGGACGAGTTCTTTCACTTTAGAAAGCAGCTGTTCGCCCATTACTTGCAATTCATCCTGGAACCCTTGCCTTTGTTCTACATTTGGTTCTGTCTGTGACATGCTTCTCCTTCTCCTTCTTAATGTATCACTTGTTGGTTATGAACTACGAACCCCACTATCATGCTTTTTTACACGAGCCTGAAAGATAGTGTATGGCGAGCTCTTTTGTAGCGTAGCCTGTTCAGTTCTTCATTTCGACTACGCTATGTATACGCATAGGGGGTCTTATGGGTTGGAAGGCATTTCCCCAGGTGGATGTGCTATCAGGTGAGCTTTAACCTGTAGATGCGAACACGTCTGATGTTTTGCAGCGATGGGTGTACAATATATGGCGGGAGAACGAAAGAACTTTCTCGGTAAGGAGCACATTAGTATGGATAAGCAGGCATTATGGTATGTTGGTGGGCAGTGGGTTCATCCTGATGAAGCGGTGATATCGATCAACGATGTCGCGGTATTGCGTGGTTACAGCGCCTTTGAGGCGCTGCGCACGTATAACAGGCGCCCATTTCACCTGGATAAGCATCTCACTCGTCTCTATCGTTCTGCTGAATTGATTGAATTGGAGATACCCTGGTCTCGTGAGTCTCTTGCAGCTATTATTCGCGAGGTAATCGAACGAAATACATATAAACACGCTGCGATTCGCATTCTTGTCACAGGAGGAGAGAGTGAAGATAGCATTCTCCCCACGAGGAAACCAACGCTTGCCGTGTTGATTACCGCGTTGGGCGAGCGGGACATGGAGCGTTTCGCCCAGGGATATAGGCTCATAACTACCCGCTTACAGCGGACTGAACCTGATGCGAAGACAACCAATTATATTGTGGCCATACGAGCTTTGAAAGAAGCTGCCCGACGAAATGCATCAGATGCCCTCTATGTCGATGAGCAGGGCCACGTCCTTGAGGCGACGCGCAGTAACTTTTTTATTTTTCGGGGGGATACACTGATAACACCGGGGGCAGGCGTACTGAAGGGAATCACACGCAATGTCGTCCTGGACCTGGCTATGGAGCGCTTCCCAATTGAAGAGCGTCCAATATTGCTGGATGAATTGGCACTGGCTGACGAGGCGTTCATCACCTCCTCATCCAAAGAAATAATGCCTGTTGTACAGATCGACGAACTGAAGATTGGTAAAGGGTTGCCCGGTCGGCGAACCTATGAACTGGAACAGCGGTTTATCGAGATGATAGAGCAGGGTGATTTTTGATGCTTGTACCACTATGGAGGCATGCTTTTCAGGCTGCCTCCATAGAGGAGCGAGTTAGCCTACAGAACTGGTTGTGGCAATGGCTGCTTCAGCAACGGAGGTGAAGGCATCCTCAAAGATGTCTAAGCCTTGCTGCAATTGCTCATCAGTAACACAGAGCGGAACGAGGACACGCAGGACGTTATCGTACATGCCCGCCTTAATGAGCACGAGCCCGCGTTTGTGTGCGGCAGCTAAGATATCGCTTGCTGCCTGAGAGTCCGGTTCTTTTGTTCCGCGGTCTTTTACCAGTTCCATCGCGACCATACCCCCCAGACCACGTACATCGCCAACCAGGGAGTACTTCTCTTGAAGTTTCACGAAGCGTTTTATGACAGCTTGTCCCACATCGCGCGAACGAGCAGCAAGATCCTCTTTTTCATAAAGGTCGAGAACAGCTAGCGCAGCTGCGCAGGCCACGGGATTCCCACTGTAGGTTCCTCCGAGTGTTCCGGGCGGTGGTGCATCCATGATATCGGCACGTCCAACGACACCGCTGATAGGCATACCAGCCCCCATCGATTTTGCAATAATCATGAGATCTGGTGCTACCTGGTCGTGCTCTACCGCGAACATCTGGCCGGTACGGCAGAAGCCGGATTGAATCTCATCGGCAACAAAGAGGATACCGTGTTTTTCGCAGATGGCCTTGAGCGCTCGTAGAAAGCCTGGAGGTGCAACCATAAAACCACCTTCACCCTGGACCGGTTCAACGACGATGGCCGCTACCTGGTCGGGAGCTACTTCGCCAACGAACATGCGCTCAAGCTCCTGGATGCAGTAGGCGGAGGCATCCTGAGGTGCCATATTCATGCGATAGGGGTAGGGGAATGGGGCTCGATAGACTTCTGTTGCATAGGGACCAAAGCGATATTTATATGGCTTGACCTTGGCGGTCATGGTCATAGTCATCAAAGTACGGCCATGATAGCCATTATCAAAGGTGATAATGGCGGGGCGCCCGGTGGCATAACGAGCGATTTTGACAGCATTTTCGACGGCCTCTGCTCCGCTGTTGAGAAAAAGAGCCTTTTTTGCAAAATCGCCAGGTGCCAACTTTACGATTCGTTCAGCAAGCGCGACATATGGTTCGTACATCATCACACTAAAGCAGGTATGTGTGAACCTGGCTGCCTGTTCAGCGATAGCTTTCGTCACCTCTGGCCGGGCGTGGCCAATATTCATGGCGCCGATGCCACCTGCGAAGTCGATATAGCGATTACCATCTACATCTTCGATGATGGCTCCATCTGCTTTCGCTGCAAATACGTTCATAGAGGATGAAACACCCCGCGCCACGAACTCCTGACGGCGTGCCAGCAATTCACGCGATTTTGGACCGGGAATGTCAAGGTGAGAAATGCTCTCGGACATAGATAGCCTCCTACATGGGAAAAACAGTAGATCATAGA
Source organism: Ktedonobacter sp. 13_1_20CM_4_53_11 (assembly GCA_001919995.1). The sequence goes on along the minus strand of MNIY01000131.1, from coordinate 365 downwards.
GTGACTGGAGTATTGACGATCTTTCAATAATCCATTCTACCATATCCTCGAGAGTTATTCTTAACGATGATGCGGGTAAAAGAAAAGAGAGACAAAGGGGTGATTTGTCTCTCTTTTGCTGGTTGGTGTATTCTGCAACTAACTCAGGCTGCGCCATCGAGTGAGGTGGTGGTGTTGCTGCTCTTGCGTATTCGAGCGGCAGCTTCTTTCAGCCGTAATTCGCTGCGCGGTCCGAAACCCGGCAAATTACGAATACGATGATTATGGGCAGCCCACCAGAGCTTCTCTGGGGTGTCGATGTTCAATTCCTCATGGAGACGAATGGCGGTCCGCGGACCGACATGTTCAACTGCCATCAACCTACG